>CAXTDO010000690.1:0-3850 GCA_964242315.1 uncultured Flavihumibacter sp. | reverse complement strand
GCCAAACCCCTGGAACCCATCACCTGCGCTTTGAGAGATAAACCATTTGATTTTGATGAGAGGCAGCTTATTATTTACAAGGAAAGGAACGAGATCGAAACTTTCAGGTTTATTCCATGGCTGGATTTTACAGATGAGGCGGTTACACTGCCTATAGATAAAGTAGTGGCAATGATGCTACGCAACCTTTTATAACCACAGATTTAATTGTTAGTTGTGAATGGTTAATTGTTAATTAAACTAACAATTAACCATTTACAGCTAACAATTAAAAGTTTGTTGTTTAACATATAGGATATAAAGTTCCAACAAAAACAACATAATTGCTTATATTGTAGGATAGCTTTATTTTTGCGCTAAATCAAACAAATTTAATGATGTCTAGCGTAACAAATTCAACAATCGACTTCAACCTGAAGCACAAAGTAGCAGATATGAGCCTCGCCAACTGGGGCAGAAAAGAGATAAGACTTGCAGAAGCAGAAATGCCCGGTCTTATGTCGTTAAGAAGCGAGTATGGTGCTACACAACCTTTAAAAGGCGCCCGGGTTGCCGGTTGCTTGCATATGACCATTCAGACAGCCGTATTGATTGAAACTCTAGTAGCACTTGGAGCAGAAGTTAAATGGAGCTCTTGTAATATATTCTCCACACAGGATCATGCAGCCGCCGCTATCGCTGCCGCTGGTATTGGAGTTTTTGCCTGGAAAGGCCAGTCACAGGAAGATGCCGACTGGTGTATTGAACAAACACTGTTCTTCGGTGGTTCTGACCGTCCGCTGAACATGATTCTCGACGACGGTGGCGACCTCACCAATATGGTATTCGATAAATATCCTGAGCTGATACAGCATGTAAAAGGATTGTCTGAAGAAACTACAACCGGCGTTCATCGCCTGTATGAAAGAATGGAGAAAGGCACTTTGCCGGTTCCTGCTTTTAACGTTAACGACAGCGTTACCAAATCAAAATTTGATAACAAGTACGGATGTAAAGAATCGCTTGTAGATGCCATTCGCCGGGCTACCGATATCATGATGGCAGGTAAAGTAGCCGTTGTGGGTGGATATGGTGATGTGGGTAAAGGATCAGCCGAATCTTTAAGAGGTGCAGGAGCCAGGGTAATTGTAACTGAAATTGACCCGATATGCGCTTTGCAGGCAGCAATGGATGGTTTTGAAGTGAAGAAAATGACAGATGCCGTTAAAGAAGCTGATATTATTGTTACAGCAAGTGGTTGCCGCGACCTGATTACAGAACAGCATTTCAGGCTGATGAAAGATAAGGCGATCGTTTGTAATATCGGTCACTTTGATATCGAAATTGATATGGCATGGTTGAACAAAAATTATGGCACCACTAAAGACACCATCAAGCCACAGGTTGATCTGTACAATATTGAAGGAAAAGACCTGATTGTGCTGGCAGAAGGCCGTTTGGTGAATCTTGGCTGTGCTACCGGTCATCCATCATTTGTGATGAGTAATTCCTTTACCAATCAAACCCTGGCCCAGATTGAATTGTGGACCAACTTCAGCAACTACGAAAACAAAGTATACGTTCTGCCAAAGCACCTCGATGAAAAGGTTGCCCGTTTGCACCTTGCAAAAATTGGTGTTGAACTGGATGAACTTACATCTGCTCAAAGTTCTTACCTCGGTATCGCAAAAGAAGGCCCGTATAAGACGGATATGTACAGGTATTAATTTAATTATTAATGGTTAATGATTAATTATTAACGGTAAGAGGTTTCTTTTTATATTTCCCGGTTCTATTGAACCGGGAATTTTTTTAAGCAATGTTGTCAAGCTATTAAGCTATGCTGCAATCACCGACCTTATCTCACTCCATTAATAATTACTATTAACAACTAACCGTTAATCATTAATCATTAACAATTAATCGTTATAAAAATGTTCTTTCCAAGCCAACCACCCAACTCCTCGTTCCAACTCTGACCATATTGCCGCTAAGCTGAAAACGATAGCCGGCGTTTATTTTGAAGTTACTGTTTAGAATGAGTTGCAGCGAAGGCGCTGCATCCAGCATGTAATGTTGCTGATCCAGTCCCCGCATTCCGATTATCTCGACATAAGCGTTAAGATTGGGTTGCTTATAATCCGTGTACTCGTGCGGAAACAGTAAATAGCCGGCAGATAACGAATAATTCAACGCCTGAAGCGATTTGTCTGAATGCCCGGTATGTTCGCTTGGCGGTGCAAAAACTTTAATCACACTTGTTGTGGCAGACAATGCCAGCTTGTTTATTAACTGCGTGGCAATCAATCCACCCTGAATGCCACTGTTATCTCCATCGAGATTTATGTCATCATATATAAAATCGCTTCGCGAATAAGCTCCTTCAGCAAATACTGCCAGACGGAAGTGTTTATGCACATCATCCTGGGAAAAAAAACGCCATTTACCATAGAGTTTTAATGCTTCCCCGTTCAACTCTTTAAAATAAAAATTGGAAAAAGTAGCGCTGGCATGCAACATAAGTTGCTTGCTAACCCCCCACATCAGTTCAGGTGTATAACGCTGCCTGAAAACGTTGGATCCGTTACCGGTAGGAAACCTTGCAGTGAACTTCGTGGAGACGGAATGCGCCGGCATGTTGGAAGCGGGCTCCGTAAAGACAAATAACTCCTGCGCTTTTGATTGAAAAGAACATACAGTGATAAAAATTATCACTGCATATTTTTTTACCGGATTCTTTTTAAGATTCATATCACACTTTATACGCTAAATAGTAGCATGATAAATTCTTACATTCTCTGCTATCCCGTCTTTCTTGCAGCAACTTGCTGCTTTGCCGGTTTGAATACAGGACATTTGTGTAGCTGCACTGTAACGGCGAAATTCTTTCGATGACAAAAAGTTCTTGTCAACTATAGTGATTTCCTTTGTGCCGCTTAGGATTTGGTTACTTATATTCAGGAAATGAAAGGTATTACCGTTGATGAGTGTATGTTCATCATTTTTCACAGTAACATTTGAAAAAACGCCTGTAAGCTTTAAGGTAGAAATGGAAAATCCTGCATCCTGTACCGCTTTTCTTAACTGGTCGATATTTACAGGAGCTCCGGGTTTGAATGCTATTTTAAATGCGGAGTTTTTAATATCCGGTTGAACCGATTGAACGAATGAGAGCTTATCGAGTGAGTTATTGATAGCTTTAGTGCACATGGCGCAGGTTAATCCACTTGCCTGAAGCATGGCTGCTTTAAACTGTGCATGGGCGGTTGCAGCACTTATAACAAGTAACAGTATAACAAATATTTTTTTCATAAATTATTTTTAAAGAAGGGTAGATAAGTAGAAGATGTTTTAAATGTATTGTCATTTAAAACTTCCAAAGTGATTTGTAATAAGAGTAGCAATGGGGTTAAAACACCCGTCAGATTCGAAAAACGCGGTTTAACAAGTAGAGTGGGGGAGCCGGATAGCCGGAAGGAGAGTGAATGTTGGTAATAGTTACTGAAAAATTAGCTGTATTGTTAACGTGATAGTGACTATGCTGAAGGTTAAATTCAGGTATACCGAGTTTGTGGTTGACAATTAGCAGCTTATGAGAATCCTGTAGTTTAACAAACTTCAGTTCATCCTTGCAGCATTTGTTGGAACCTTTTTCCATCCCGCAGGAGCTGCATTTATTGCTTTTGGAAGTTGCAAGACTAATGTCTTTTATCTCACCCATGCAGTGGTGTAATTCTACCGCCAGTCCGCTGGAGACAGTGAGGTATAACACGGCAATTAAAAGGGCGAAAATTTTCTTCATTTGATCTGTAAAGATAGTGTTTTTTTAACCACGGAGGAAAAGCCGAGGTAGCACGGAGGTCCACGGAGG
>CAXTDO010000689.1:0-3853 GCA_964242315.1 uncultured Flavihumibacter sp. | reverse complement strand
AACGACATCTGTCTTTACTTTTCAGATTCATCGGCAGTCACCACCGGAGTCGTTTCGTCTATAGGTGCCGGTGGTTTAATGGTGTTCAACCGCTTGTAAGCAAGAGATTCTTCATTAGGTACTTTAGCTGGCTTGTCTTCAGGTTGTACGATGTTGGCTTGCTCCAGCTGCGTCTCGGGTGCCGGATTTTCATTCTTTTCAGGTTTTAAATCCTGGTTCTTACGCAGCTCTGCCAGGGCATTTTGCATTTGTTGTATCCATCCGTCCAGTTCTACCTGTAGTACCTGCTCCGTATGGTCTACCAGGGAGTTAACATTTTCTTGCGATAGTTGTTCCTCTGCAGATAACGCGTTCCACCATGCCTTTACGTTGGTAAGATTGGTGGCGGTTTGGTTGTATTTTGTGAGCGTGTTCTCCGTTTGCCTGTATCCCAGGTAGGTTCCTAAAGCCGCCACCACAGTGGTGGTAAGCGCTATCCACACCGGCTGGTGAATGGCGGCAAGAAAAGTTCCTATGCCACCCACAACAAAAATGGTAATGGAAAGCACCATCAATTGCTTCCCAAGCCTCACCGACCGCTTTCTGAAATAACTAAGCTGGTCGCCGAGCCTTACTGCAATATACCTGTCGGCACTAAGGTTGCTGAATCCATCATCACCACCCTGTGCACCATACATGTTGGGCGGAAAACCCATCTCTTTGTTATAAGGTATTAAGTAAGATGAGTTTACTTCTGTGCGCATGGTTCTGGTGGTGATGTCCTCAATTTTTTTGGTAAGTTGTTGTTCGGGCTTTGTACTGTAATCGCTTGTACGGGTGCGGTAACGAAATATTTCGCGTTTGATAGATTCTGCCGCTGCCCTTAAAAGCAGCCATTTGTTACCCTGTTTAAAACGGTTGGCAATGGTAACCAGAATCGTAAGCGTGATAGGAATAATCAGTAACACAATATAAGCCGCATTGGAACTAAGTTCCATAAACCGGTTTTGAACCAGCCTGTTTTTCATTACCTCCTCAATAATGGCGAGAGCGGTACCGACTACCCCTGTGATAATTATAGTCTGCTGTATTTTATCAAATCTTTTTTGTTGCCTGTTAGCATTAAGGTCATAATCTGCAAAAGTTTCCCAGGCCTGCATCAGCACCTTGTCTACGCCCAACGCGCTGGCAATTAAATTTCCAATGCCATTTGCAGGACTGTTTAAAGAATGAAAGTACAGCTTGCCATCGGCTATTATTTCCGCAAGGGAAGGATCTTCAGGAGCACTGTCTTTTTTTTGCCATCCAGCAGACACTTCATCAGCCAGGCCACCACTGCCTTCAACGATTATTACAGTAAATTTTTGCCGTACGGCCTGCAGTAACATGTCTTTTGTGGTTTCATTACCACCCGTAACAATGGCCAGGGCCGGCACTTTGCGCTGTATGTTTTTGTTTCCCGCTTTCCCTGGCCTGTTAATAAGCTGAAAAATTACCTTGTTTACTATTGGCATGCTTTCCACGCTTCCTCCTCTGGTAAGAATAAAATGGGAATGATTCACTTCAAGGAACGCATTGGTTACTGAATCGCCCTGCATGGTAACTTTATCAGCCGGCGTAAAGCCAAGCAGCATTGATTTGTGTTCACGGTCAGCAACGGCTTTACCTATTAATTCCATCACACCTGTTGGTAATCCTCCATCTATAATGAGTGCTTCAGCGTCAAGGGCGGCGGGCGCGATGCCGCGGCTGAATAATTGTGTAAGTTTAGGAAGCAGCTTATCATCAAAGTTGATTGAATTACCCAGGTTTAGGAACACTGCCTTATAAGGTTCAAGATGAAGCGCTGTAACAATATCTTCCGCTTTATCCTGCGAAGCAGGAAAAACCAGTAATGCCTCACGTTTATTAGGGAAACCAACAGTATTATTTTTTATAACAACTTTCCTGGGATGTAAGACATCGGAAATTTTAGAAAATATATTCATACAATGAAATTTTCTATCAGCAATTGCATCATTCCCAATAATGGCGGTACTAACGGAAGTACAAATTCTTTACCCGCCGTTTATTCACTCCGGATCAAGGGGCAGGATTGATTTCAATATGATGTAAGGCTTATCTAAATTATCTTAAAGCCGACTTATACGGTTGTTTTGGATATTAAATATAGAATTTTAAATTAAGGTTGTTCACTTAAATTTTCGAAAGCAATCTTCTCTCTTCTTTAAATGTGCAGCATTTTACACAAGTATCCCCTTATTGCTATAATTATTTTATGATATACCGCTGTTACTGCATAGAGGTTGACGGCATGGCGTTTACATCTTAACACAATAGATCAACATAACATCATGACCAAAAGCACGCTTTTCGTTTTATTTACTTTTACCTGCTTAATATCCTATGCCCAGTCTTTTGAAAATAAAGGCTGGATCTTTCTTACGCATACGCAAAAGATTTCCAAGAAGTGGGATATACTGGCAGATATTCAGGTGCGTTCTTCCGATAAGATAAAAATGTTTGAAACGATTTTGCTCCGCGGAGCCGCTTCGTACCATTTTAGTGAAAATCATTCTGCAGCATTGGGATATGCATACAAAGGAGACTGGGAAGAAGAATCAGCAGAAACGATATTCAAACTGGAACACAGAGTTTATGAACAATATATCTTTGACAGTAAAATTAAAAGAACCGAGTTAACCGCACGGTTGAGACTGGAACAGCGTTTTATAAAAGAAGATGCTGCGTTTGAATTTTCACAACGGGTGAGAACGTTTTTAAGTTTTCAGATTCCACTCGTGGCCAATCATGATTTTTCAAAAGGTGTTTATACAACACTTCAAAATGAGCTTTTTTTAAATGTTCATCATAAAGAAGAAATCAATGGTAGTTTCTTCGATCAAAATCGAATCATGGGTTCTGTTGGTTACAGATGGAACAGCAGTATCGATACTGAAATAGGGTATATCTATTGGAGGCAAAAAGAATTTATGCGAACATCAAACAGTAACGTTGTACAGTTAATGATTACCACTAAACTCTAGTACATCAATCGTTCAACCAGTTTTTTTAACCTCGGCTCTTCCTCCGTGGTTATAGAAAATACTTACATTAGTAGGTAGCTGACATTCTTGTCTGCATTATCTTATCCTCATCATCTGTAACATCCCCAACCGAATAACGCTTTACATCGTTAATGGTCATTTCATCCAAAGCATCCACTGTATTTTTATAAATGGATTCTTTTTGCGGCTTAATTATTACGACAAAATCTTTTGGAGAGGTAGTTTTCTTTTTATTAATAATAATATCTTTTATGCCTTTATAGGTAGTTGAAAGAAAATTAGAGTTGTTGGAGGTAAGGAAGCCTTCATAATAATAAACCCTGTCATTTTTTCCAAGCAGCAGTGTAAGTGTACCCGACTCTTTTGTCGGGGTTGGATCTCCCGTATCATCAGGAAGGAATAATTTCATTGCAGTAGGCTGACTCAGCGTAGTAGTGAAGATAAAAAATGTAATCAGCAAAAATCCCAGGTCAACCATTGGTGTAAGGTCCACACGTGTTGAGAGTTTTTTGCTTTTTTTAACACCATGACTTTTGGAGCGGCCATTTCCACCTGATGAATTTATTTCTGACATAATATTATTTTTTAAGTAAGATCCGGCTGGTCTTTTTTTCCACAAATACAATTATTAGTTTTGAAGATTGATATGCTATTATTGTGCAAGAACCCCTAAACTTAATTATCGATGCAATTCAGAATGATCATTTTGTTTACACTAACACTGATAACAATTGATTGCTTTTCCCAGGATCAAAAGGAATCCAATGTTACCGATGTTTCCAAAGTAACCATTATAAACCCGGGTG
>CAXTDO010000688.1:0-3856 GCA_964242315.1 uncultured Flavihumibacter sp. | reverse complement strand
ACCAGATTTCTTTGATGGTATAAAAACTCGCTTCCTTTTCACGGTGCGGACCCAGTATGCCATCAGGTGCATTGTTTTTATGTGTGTCTATCACGCCGTTGCTATCGGTTCTAACAACCCCTTCATCATGAAAAGACCATAAGAAGCCACCGGCGCTAAGGGGGTAATGCTGCATCAGGTTCCAAAAATCATCTAAACCTGCACCATGTCCGCCGTCATACAAGCCATGCATGAATTCGGTAGGAAAGTAAATCTCTTTACCATACAGCGAAGTGTTCACCACATAGCTGTAATCCGGGTAATGCTTGGTATCCGTTCCGTTGAACTTTTCCCAGGGATGTATCACCAGTCTTTTTTGAGGATCGTATAAGGCATAATCATTGTCAAGTGCCCTGTTCCAGCCGCCTTCATTGCCATTGTCCCATATAACGATGGAAGGATGGTTAACATCTCTTTCCACCAATTCTTTCACCAGCTTTCGCCCTGCCAGGGTATCGTAAGCGGCCTGCCATCCGGTAAGTTCATCCAATACAAAAAGCCCGAGAGAATCGCATACATCAAGAAAGTGCTGATCGGGCGGGTAATGTGACATGCGCACTGCATTCATGTTCATCTCCTTCATCAGGCCAACATCAAGCAGACTAATCTCTTTGCTGAGCGTTCTGCCCGTTTCCGGCCAGGCGCTATGGCGGCATACTCCTTTAAAAATAACTTTTGTGTCATTCACATAAAAGCCATCCCGAAGCCGCAATTCAGCCGTTCTGAAACCAAACCGTTTGGTAATACTATAAACAACACCCTTAGCATCTTTAACGGATACTATGGCCTGATACAGGTTTGGAAATTCAGGATTCCACAAACCAGGTTTGTTGAAGGTGTTTTGCAGCACGATTTTTTCCTGTAGAGCAGATGCCTTTACAGAAAATGCTTTGCCGGTATTTTCACCTTTCAATGTCTGCACCTGTACCTGGATGCTGTGCTGATCGGTTAGATTGACACCGTAAACATCCACACTGCAGTTCCCATCTGCCTTTCCATTAATTGCAATCCTGTCAATAAAAGTATGCGGAACAATTTCAAGATAAACAGGGCGGAATATTCCTCCCAATGCCCAGAAGTCGCCACCGTGTTCGGCCTTTTCTATAGAGGCATTGGCGGATGCTTTGCTGACCGTTACCTCAAGCAAATTTTTGCTGCCATATTTTATCAGGGATGAGATATTATACTTAAAGCGGTAAAAGCCGCCCTGGTGAATGGGCCCGGCAGACCGGCCATTTATTTTTACATCCGTATCTGTCATGGATCCTTCGAAAACGATGAATACATTGTTGTTTTTCCAGCCAACATCTCCATTAAATTTATATTTATACATCCCCTGTTCATTGATCTTGTTCTTTTCATGTCCGTAGTCATATTCACCGAAGCCCTGGAGTTCCCAGTTGGAAGGCACGGCAATTTTCGCCCACCTGTTACTGTTATTTCCTTTGGTGCAAAAGAAATCCCATTGAACGGTATGGTCTTTATCAGTTCCGGAGAGGTATTTTATCTGGGTTTGCTGCGCGTTGGAAAGGGCAATAATACTGAGAGCACATATGAAAAGAACAATTCGTTTATAAAAGATCATGACAAAGAATTATTGGATGAATGTATGACAATTGTCTGAACCGTTGATGCAGGAATGATTTAAATGATTTTTGTGATATGAACTGTCATAAAAATCATTTAAATCATTCCTGCATCAACGGTTCAGATATCATAGCTTTTTCTGTAACGCCTCTATGGCTCCGGCAAGATATACGAGTGGTGCATTCCAGTTGATCGCTATTTCATTGGAGGCGTAGGAGCAGTCGGTATCTGAGTAAGCGGTTTCGGGTTCTGTAAACTCATAATGACATTTATCCTGCATGCCGGGGTTTGGGCCACCCGCAAGTAAACCGGGAACAGGTTCGGCAATGCCGTCTGCTACTGATTGGCGGTGATGCGGGTGCATGGTGGAAAAGCTTCCCAGCCCCGTAACGAAACAATATCCTGTTGCGTTACGCCCGAGTATGTAATCCAGGTTGCATAAGGCGGCATCAAGAAATGTTTTATCATTTGTAAGCAAAAATCCATAGATCAATGCTATTCCTTGGTTTGCTGCATTTGAATTGCTACCCCAGTTAAACTCATTTTTTGACGCTCCCATCACGGTTTGAAACGCGTTGGCTGAAAGGTGCGTTTTATAATTACCGGCAAATTGTATCAAACCGGTTTTGATACGGGTGATGGTAGCAGCCATATCTTTCGGCAGCATCTTCTGACTACGGATCAGAGAATAATTGCCAAGCATCTGCACATTGCTCCACGATGGTAACGACATCGTATCCGTAAACTTAGCCGACACAACAGACAGGTACTGGTTATCATTGGTGGTGATCAGTAATTCTGCAGCGGCCCAGAACCATTCATCATCGAATCTTCTGTCGCCATATCCACCGGTGGTTATCTGGGTTACCGTATTTTTATTGATACTGTTTTGATCGTACGCCAACGCAGGGTTTTGCAAGGCCCAGTTCCAGGCTTTCAATGCCGCATTTCTGCAACTGTCTGCCAGTCCGGGCAATTGGGTATTAAACTTTTTTAATATGCGCGACGACTGAGCCATCACTGCTGAAAAATCGAGTGTAGCTGCTGTTCCCTTTGCCACTACAAAGCGCGGTGCTTTGGTAACACCCGGCATTACCATGCCATCAAAAGCGGCGTTGGTGCATTTATTATACACACCGCCGTCATCAGGATCCTGCATGGTAAGCATCCAGCGGAGGTTGTAAATGGTTTCATTAAGAATATCAGGAATTTGGTTACCGGTTTCTGGTATGTTGGTAGAAAGCTTGTTAAAGTAAACAGGAAAATCTTCATAAGCGGATAATAGTGTTCCCATCGTTATGCCGGAATTCACTACATATTTATTATAGTCGCCTGCGTCATACCAGCCTCCGGGAGTAGAGATGGCTTTTCCAGGTTGACGCGACTGCGTAGCCGCAGACGGATGTATCAACACGAACGTATCGGGATGTCCGGCAGGCCTGCTCCATTTGCCGGCAAATGCAGGTTCCAAAGGCATAGACGCCCGTTGAAAATAATAACCTTTTAAAGAAGCCACCGAAGCTGCACGATTTGCGTCGTCACCAATAACAAAGGGATAAGAATGGCCAACGCCCGGAACATACAACTGAAATTTTCCATTGCTGACTAGTGTGCTGAAGTCAGCTATACGCGTAACTGTAGATGAATTGGAAGACTGCCTGGCAGCACTAAGCGTTCCGCGGTACACCGTATCTTTTTGGTTGCCTGAAATCACATAAAACCTGGTAGCAGTATTGTTTCCAGTGATAACAGCCTTTTTGGGTGCATGAGGATAAAATCCTAACTGGTTCAAACGTATGGGATTTAAACTGTCTGCTACAGCTTTGTAAGTTTGGATTTTAAATCTATGTGCCTGAGTAGCATTTGTACTGATCCTAAAAACGGTTGTCAACATTAACAGAGCCGGAAAAGAACACCATATTATTTTTTGCATATCGTTGAAATCTCCATATCAAAGATAAGTAGCTTTTGTACTGCGTTCATTTACAAACAGAATTTATAACTGTAAAACTTTCTTTTTATTATTCGAAAACTTTGTTAAATTAGTAGAATCCAAAACTAATAATTATGAAAAAATCCATGGCATCATTGCTTTTATGCGTTGTGTTGGGCTACGCTTCAAACGCGCAAAAATTCTCGCTCCTTCCACAAGCAGGTCTTGAAAGTTCCAGAACATTGTTGCAGTACAACGGCCTTTCGTCATTTGCGCCTAAAGCCATACAACTGTCAC
>CAXTDO010000687.1:0-3875 GCA_964242315.1 uncultured Flavihumibacter sp. | reverse complement strand
TGCCGTAGAAGTGGCAATGACTTATAATGATGATTTCAAAGAACATATTTTTTCCTATGTAAACAATATCAACACTATCGAAGGTGGCACACATGTTACCGGATTCAGAAGGGCTTTAACCAGGGTTTTTAAAAACTATGGCGATAAACAGGGACTGTTTGAAAAAGCCAAGGTTGAAATCGAAGGCGACGACTTTCGGGAAGGCTTAAGCGCTATTATTTCGGTAAAGGTTCCCGAGCCGCACTCTGAAGGACAAACTAAAACAAAATTGGGTAACAATGAAGTAAGCGGCGTGGTGGAAACAACTGTGGCGCGCGCGCTGGAAGCTTACCTGGAAGAGAACCCGCGTGAATCTAAAAACATTATATCTAAAGTTATCTTAGCTGCCCAGGCACGTGTTGCCGCTAAAAAGGCAAGAGAGCTGGTGCAGCGTAAAACGGTATTAAGCGGTGGTGGCTTACCCGGAAAACTTGCCGATTGCTCCGAAAGAGATCCGGAACGTTGTGAACTGTACCTGGTGGAAGGAGACTCAGCAGGAGGAACGGCTAAACAGGGAAGGGACAGAAGCTTTCAGGCCATCTTGCCACTCAGAGGCAAAATACTCAATGTAGAAAAAGCGCTTGAGCATAAGATTTACGAGAACGAGGAAATACGCAACATGTATACGGCATTGGGAGTAACAGTTGGCACACCTGAGGATCCGAAAGCCTTAAACATTCAAAAGCTCCGCTATCATAAGCTCATCATTATGACTGATGCCGATGTGGATGGCAGTCATATCGCAACCCTGATCCTTACCTTCATCTATCGTTATATGAAAGAGCTGGTGCAACAGGGATATGTTTTTATTGCACAACCGCCTCTTTATCTTGTTAAAAAAGGCAAAGATCAAACCTACGCATGGACGGAAGAACAACGCAAAGCGTGGATTGAAAAGTTTGCAGGAGGAAAAGAAGACAGTGTAACCATTCAGCGTTATAAAGGTCTTGGTGAAATGAATGCACAGCAATTGTGGGATACTACTATGAATCCTGCAACACGCACTTTGAAACAGGTAACGCTGGAAAGTGTTATAACTGCAGATCTTGTTTTCAGTATGCTGATGGGTGATGAAGTAGCACCGCGTCGTGACTTCATTGAAAGTCATGCAAAATATGCAAGGCTTGATATCTGACAGGATGTATTAAAATGGTGGCACATACCTTACCAAATACTTATTTACCCTTATTTCAACTGTTGATTTAGTATAATTTGGTATTTTTTAACCTCTTAACTGATAAAAATGTTTATTTTTATTGATATTTTGGTTGCCAGATTGACTGTAGGTGGCTAATAAAAATTACTAATCATTAAATTTTACAATTATGTCTAATGACACAACGATCACAGCATACAACGTTAAAACGAAAGAAAAAAATGTTCCTATGAAGGATGCAGTGGTCACTAAAACATCGCGTGGTGGTTATATGGCTCAGGGAAACGATGGCAAAGGTAACAAGCTTACAACAATGCTAAGTGAAGCCAAAGCTTTAGCCGCGATTAAAGAAGGTACCGCTAAACAAGGCTGGGATAAATAATTAATTTATTTTTTTTTGGAAAAGCCCTCTCAGAATGAGAAGGCTTTTTTTTAAGCAGGATTTTCAGGATTAGAAATTATGTACAGAATTTCGATGTAAAACTTTGAGAATATTTTTAATCGTGAAAATCCTGCTTAGCAAACATGCATCATTCAATAACAGCAGCTCCAAAGTAACTATGAAGCACCGCAGGAATGTTGATACCGGTTTCAACCTGGTTGTTTTCAAGCAGGCTGGCAACAATTCGGGGTAATGCCAGAGAACTGCCATTTAAAGAATGAAGCAGTTGAGATTTTCCATTGGCTTCCTTATATCGGATTTTCATTCTGTTGGTTTGATAAGATTCAAAGTTAGATACTGAACTTACTTCAAGCCATTTTTGTTGGGCAGCACTGTATACTTCAAAATCATAGGTCAACGCAGAAGTAAATCCCATATCGCCACCGCATAATTTTAAAATGCGATAAGGCAACTCCAGGGATTGTAATAACTGTTCTACATGCAACACCATTTCTTCCAGAGTTTCATAACTTTTTTCCGGATGTACCAACTGCACCACTTCTACCTTATCAAACTGATGCAAACGGTTTAAACCACGCACATCTTTGCCATAACTACCGGCTTCACGACGAAAGCATGGAGTATAGGCTGTCATTTTTATCGGCAGCTCTGCTTCTTTTAATATCTCGTCACGAAATATATTGGTAACCGGCACTTCAGCGGTGGGTATCAAAAATAAATTGTCTTCATTAGCATGATACATCTGCCCTTCCTTGTCGGGCAGTTGGCCGGTACCATACGCGGAAGTTTCGTTTACAAGGAACGGAGGTGAATATTCCATATAACCGGCGGAAATATTATAATCTAGAAAGTATTGAATAAGCGCCCGCTGTAGTTTAGCGCCCTTATTCCGGTAAACCGGAAATCCGCTGCCTGTTATTTTGTTTCCTAACTCAAAATCAATAAGGTTGTATTTTTTTGCCAGCTCCCAGTGTGGTACTGCTTTAGCATACAGATCAGGCTTGAGTCCTGCTTCTTTAACTACTTCGTTTTCTTCAGGTGTTTTTCCGGCTGGAACTTTATCGGAAGGCAGGTTAGGTATCTGAACCAACAAAGCATGAATCGCTTTTTCAAGGTTACTCAGGCTTTCCACATCATTCAATTTTTCACGTATTTTAGCAACTTCTGCTTTTTTATTTTCAGCAGTTTCTTTATCTCCTTTTTTTATCAGCATGCCTATCTCCTTTGAAACACTATTAACCTTAGCCAGCAATTCATCTTTTTCAAACTGGAATTTTTTTCGCTGGTCATCCAGGCTAACTATTTCATCAACCAGTTCAGGTTTGTTGAATCCCCTGAAGGCAAGTCGCTCCTTAACCAAATCCACATGCTGACGAATAAATGGCACCTGTAACATCTGTTAAAAATTTCTGCGAAAGTAGTAAGATTTTGTTTGCCGCAGCAGTAAACCATAGTAACACTAACGACACAAAGTAACACAGAGCATGATTGTTATTTTAATACTTTTATAGTTTGATTCAACCATAGCGGTTCGGGTAATGGATGTGCATCCAACGTTCAGGGAAGGTTAGCAGAGCAAATCCATACTGCTCGTATAGCGTATGCGCATCACGTGTAGCAAGCATAAATCTTCGCAAGCCCTGAAGATCAGGGTGTGCCATAATGGTTTCCATCAGCCATTTGGAAAGGCCCAAGCCACGATGCTTTTCATCAATAAAAACATCGGCCAGGTATGCGAATGTTGCCTTATCGGTTACTACCCTGGCAAAACCAATTTGATTCAGATCATCATAAACACCGAAGGATACGGAACCCGCAATTGACTTTTGTACTGTTTCCAGTGGTATACCCTTTGCCCAGTAAGATTGTTTACTTAAATATGCATGAATATATGGTATGTTCAAACGTTTGCTGTCTGTTGAGATGGAGTATGTGCCTTTCTGCACGTTCATTTTTATCTCAAAATAAAATAAAAAAGCAATTAATTCATGCAGTATTCTGATGCAGCCGTAAAAATGATTATGATCATTGGCTGAATCAATTTTTAACTTATCCTATCTTTGCAAAATGCAAGTACAAGATGATTTACAAACACGCTGGTGGAACCTGGAAGCTAAACTTGTAGACAGGTTCGGTAAGAAGCCAGATCTTGAAACCATTCTTTTCCTTATCGGTATTCAGGAACTGGGCGATATTCGTGCTAAATTTACCAAAGAACAAAAACAGGATCTTATACATGTTGCGGTATGTTCCTTACTTTCTCAAAGCGGATATTAT
>CAXTDO010000686.1:0-3883 GCA_964242315.1 uncultured Flavihumibacter sp. | reverse complement strand
AGACGCAAAACTATCAAAACATTATGTTTCATAATTAAATTGTCACTACACTAGTGGGTAATTATTTTAAATTTAATGACCTGGCAGTCACAAATTAATAACAGATCTCGCATAATAAGATAGCAGGAATTACATCTTAATAATGTTCGGATAAAAAAGGAGGGAAACTCTGAAGTCCATTCCTATAGCGCAATAAGCGCAGGGCTGAAAGCTCTAATACAAGATGAAACCATTGTAAGATGTTATACAGTAATACTGATTTTTACAATGGATTCATCTATGTATTTGAAGGTTGTATTGAAATGGGTGATGAAGAGACTGCAGTTAAAGAACAGCAGGTAGTATAACCTGACAAACGGGTTGAAAAATTATGACAACAATTATATTGCCTGCAAAATGCTTGAGAAAACAATATCATCAAAGCATTCATAATTAGATCATTTGCCCGCCTGAAATTTCTATTCTTTGTGCATTTATCCACCTGGCATCATCGGTGCATAAGAACGCAACAACGCTTCCAATGTCGTCTGGTAAGCCTACCCGTCCTAATGCTGTTATGGAGGCTATCTGAGCGTTTATATCTTTGTTGTCACGCACCGAACCGCCGCCAAAATCGGTTTCTATAGCGCCGGGTGCAACAGCATTCACCCTTATTTTTCTTTCGCCCAGCTCTTTGGCCTGGTATTTTGTAAGTGTTTCAATAGCGCCTTTCATTGAAGCGTATGCGGCATATCCGGGATATGCAAATCGTGTTAGTCCTGTTGAAACGTTTACGATACCACCGCCATCATTCATCACGCCTAAAGCTTTTTGTGAAAGAAAAAATACTCCTTTGAACTGAATATTCAGCAGGTCATCAAATTGTTCTTCCGTTGTAGTGGAGAAAGGAGCGTAGATACCAATACCCGCGTTATTTACCAGGAAGTCGATTTTCGCTGCTTCGAAGGTTTGCTGTAATGTATCGGCGATGTTTTTAAAGAATACATTAAAACTACTTACATCACCAACATTTAATTGAATGGCTGCTGCTTTTTGTCCTATGTTTTCAATTTTCTTTACCACTGCATCAGCCTCCTCTTTCTTGCTGTTGTAAGTGAGTATTACATGTAACCCTTTTTTTGCAAGGCTTAAACAGATGTCTTTTCCAAGTCCGCGGCTACCGCCGGTTACCAATACTATTTTGTTGTTCATTTTTTGTTTTTATTTTAATTAAAATTGATGGAGCAAAGTTCACACGAAAATCCTGACAAGATGTTACGTACATCAATCCATTGTTTGCGAAATTCAAATACTGATCTACATCCGGAAAGAAACCGGCGAAAAGGAAGTTTGTTTTTTAAAGAAATTGGAGAAATGAGCTACTTCTTCAAAACCAAGACTACCGGCAATTTCAGAAACATTCCAATCGGTTTGTTTTAAAAGAATTTTAGCTTCCTGAACAAGCCGGTTTGAAATAATGTCAGTAGTTGTTTTGCCTATAGTTTCTTTCAATACTTTATTGAGATGATTGACATGCACAGATAATCTTTCCGCGTAATCCTTTGCGGTACGCAGTTTTATTTTTTGATTAGGCGACTCGATCGGAAATTGACGCTCTAATAATTCAATGAATAAAGACGATACCCTGGCAGAAGCATTATGGGCAGAAGACAGTGCCATAGCGGGTTGCAGTTTCTGGCCAAAATGAATCAGTTCCAGAACATAGTTACGCAGCAGGTCATATTTAAAAGCATAAGCCGAAGATATTTCTTTATACATTTTTTTAAAGATGGCATTGATTTCTGCCGTTTCTTCGTCAGATAATTCGAAAACCGGGTAACCACCGGACTTAAAAATTGGCAGGTCGTCCAGCACTACGCCGCTTTTATTTTGAAGAAGAAAATCTGCGGTAAAGATGCAGAAATATCCGGATTGGGCTTCATCTTGGGGAATCCAGTTATAAGGTATCTTAGGCGTTGCGAATAACAGCGCATTATTATTAATACTGATCACCTTATCAGCGTATTCAGCTATATTTTTACCACTTACCAAGCTGATTTTATAGTATGCCCTTCTGTTATAAGGCATAAAACCCCGGTTATTCTTAAATTTTGGGACAAGGTCTTCTATGTTAAAAACATTAAAATGGCCTATTTCTTTATTGATACCCTGGGGTAATAGCGAACCAACTCCACCTTTAGTTTCATCAGCCATCTGCTGATAAAATTCTTCTACAGTAATGCTTTTCATGAATAACAAATATTGCAAAAAACAAAGATAACCTATAAATGGTCAGAGCGCAGTTGTGCTTTAAGTGCAACTAAAATTCCGCATTTTTAATTACGTCCTGCCATACTATTGGCAATACCTTTTTTATGTGTTCGTGCTACTTGTTTTTAAGTGAATTATTTATTTTTTTCCTTTCCCTAATATGATATTCCTGTATCAATGGAGGATTCTCCGGTGTCAATGTAAAGCTGATTTCTATGTCATTGTTTTCCCCTTCCATAATAAATGAACCCCGCAAATTGTTTTCGGGAATGAGTTCCTGAATATGAATGATTTTACCGGCTTTATTAAATATAGAAATAGCTTCTTTTCTTAAAGAATCGGGGAAATAATCCATAAAAAAGTTCTCTGCAAAAATCTGTGTTGTTTCCGGGTTTTTCCATTCAGGCAATAAATTAATTAATTCATTTTTTCTCTGGTTTAAAATGGCAGATGCAGGCAATTGCTTTGGTTGCAGCTTTGTTATTGCAATGAGTGTGTCTAAGATCTTGAGGTTTATCTGACCGGTAGATGCATAGGTGAGGTTGCTGAAAGAAATAATTCCGATTTCATAGTCAGGCATTATTCTCCAGTTGCTTCCAAAGCCTGGCAAACCGCCACTATGTCCTATATATACTCTGTTATCGCAATCTTTGGTCCATCCCAAACCATAAGCATAAGCTGAAACAAGAGGGCAGGCACGACCACTTGCATATTTGAATTGCGGATTAAAAGCACTGATATTCCATGGAAATTGCATTTCACGAAGTGAGCTTCTTTTTACCGGGCCTTTATCGGCATCATTTCGTGGCGGCCATGCAGAAAGCTGCAGGGATACATACTTGCCGAAGTCTTCCATTGAAGTAATCATGCCACCCATCGCGCCATAACTTCCATCATGCAATAAGGGTTGTTCCACCCACTGTTCATTTAACCACCGGTACCCATGCGCCAGTTCCTTAGGAGGCACTTTGCTATATTCCCAATAGGTATGCATCATGCCTAATGGTTCTAAAATATTTTTATTGATATATGTTTCATAAGATAATCCGGATACCTTTTTTATGATATATCCCAGCATGGCAAAACCCATATTACTGTATTCATATTTCAGTCCCGGATTATTTGAAAAGGAGATCCCTTTTTTAATCATTGCAATCATTTCCTCATCTGTTTTGGCTAACTGGCGGTCGCCCCAGGGATTGTCTTCCGGGAAACCTGCGCCATGAGTAAGTAAATTTCGTATAGTTATTGCCGTTGCATCGGTTGTCAGATACTTTTGCCCTTTCATTTCTGGAATATGTAAGTATACCGGATCATCGAGCTTGAGCTTTCCTTCATCCCTAAGTTTTAAAATTGCCATGGCAGTAAAGCTCTTTGTCATGGAAGCAATACGGAACGCTGATTTACTATCTGCCGAAATTTTTTGGGAGATGTTAGAATAACCAATATTGCCTGTATGAATCAATTTTCCATCTACTATCAACCCGTACACAAATCCGGGAAAATGATTTTGTGTGGCAAAGCTGCTGAATATTTCATCAATCACAGGGAATGCGGCTTCAATTTTTTTTATACGATCATCATTTGCCTGCGCTAATATTCCATGGCAAATACCAATATTAAACAGGAATGC
>CAXTDO010000685.1:0-3897 GCA_964242315.1 uncultured Flavihumibacter sp. | reverse complement strand
CCTCCGTGGACCTCCGTGGCACCTTGGCTTTTCCTCCGTGGTTAAAAAAAACACTTACACCGTTTGCACTTTCACAATAAGTTTTGGAAGTTAATTAAAAAATGATAAGTTTAGATGATAATACTTTGTCAATAAAAATGAGTACTCCCACAGACGCTTTACACAGCTACGCTTCTCAATATAAAAACGAACTGATCAACAACGTTCTCCCATTCTGGTTACAAAATAGCAAAGACACCGTTAACGGCGGCTATTTTACCTGCCTGAACCGCGATGGCAGCGTTTTCGACACCGATAAATTCATGTGGCTCCAGGGCAGGGAAGTCTGGTGTTTCAGCTATATGTATAACAATGTTGATAAAAACCAGGAGTGGCTCGATATGGCATTGCATGGCGCCCGTTTCATGGAGCAGTATGGCAGGGATGAAAATGGTGACTGGTACTTCTCTCTAACCGCTGATGGCAAACCGCTGATGCAGCCTTATAATATCTTCAGCGACTGTTTTGCTACCATGGCTTTTGCTTCTTTAGATAAAGCGCACCCTGATGACCGTTATAAGAAAATAGCTTTAGATACTTTCGCAAATATCCTGAAGCGGCAACACAACTGGAAAGGCAAATACAATAAAGCTTACCCGGGAACCAGAGCCCTTAAAAATTTCAGTCTGCCGATGATACTTTGCAACCTCTCGCTTGAACTGGAGCATTTGTTAGGCGCTGAAAAAGTGAATGAATTTATCCCAACGGTCATTCATGAAGTGATGGAGGTGTTCTATCAGCCTGACTTAGGTCTTATCCTGGAAAATGTTTACGCAGACGGAAGTTTCTGTGATTCGTTTGAAGGCCGTATTCTGAATCCCGGGCACGCGATAGAAGCCATGTGGTTTATCATGGATCTCGGTAAAAGAACCGGTGATGATGCGCTGGTAACGAAAGCATGCAAGATAATGCTCGATACCCTTGAATATGGATGGGATAAAGAGTATGAGGGTATCTTTTATTTTTTAGATGTAAAAGGCAATCCACCGCAGCAGTTGGAGTGGGATCAGAAACTATGGTGGGTGCACGTAGAATCGCTGGTGGCGCTAGCCAAAGGATACCGGTATACCGGTGATGAACGCTGCCTTGAATGGTTTAAAAAAGTACATGATTACACCTGGAAGCATTTTAAAGATGCCGATTACAGTGAATGGTTCGGATACCTCAACCGCCGTGGTGAAGTGTTGCTGCTATTGAAAGGCGGCAAGTGGAAGGGATGCTTTCATGTGCCGCGCGCGCTGTATCAGGTTTGGAAGACGCTGGAAGCTTAAGATTTTTTAACCACGGAGGAAAAGCCGAGGTAGCACGGAGGTCCACGGAGGAGCCTCCTCCGTGGACCTCCGTGTTACCTCGGCTTTTCCTCCGTGGTTAAAAAAAACAACAGATTAATAAAAACCAAAACTAACATCATGAGAAAACTTCTCTTACTACTGATGCTGTCTTTAGCAGAACTGCTAACCCAGGCACAGGATACCCGTGTAACCGGCAAAGTTATCAATGCCACCGGTGCCCCCGTTGCCGGTGCTTCAGTGATAATAAAAGGCCGGAACAAAGGTGTGGCAACCAATTTAGCAGGTGAATTTACCATAACCGTTCCAAGAGGCGCAGTATTACAGATAACAAGCATCGGATACACCGCGCAGGAAATCACCGCCACCACCACTAACATTACCGCTACTTTAAAACCAGATGACAGCCAGCTTTCTGATGTGGTAGTAGTAGGCTACGGCACCCAAAGCAGGGCTGCGGTCACCGGCGCGGTAGTTACCATAAAAAACGACGCCCTCACGCGCCGGCAGGTAGCCAGCGCCAGCAACCTGCTGCAAGGGCTGGCACCAGGTGTAACCGTGCAGCAACAAAGCGGCAAACCAGGCGCCGACGGTGCCGCCATATACATCCGCGGCATTAGCAGCATGTACGCAGGTTCTGACCCGCTGATTATTATTGATGGTGTTGTTTCTACCCTCGACAACATCGACCCCAATGCCATCGAAAGTATCAACGTACTGAAAGATGCCGCTTCCACTGCAATCTATGGTTCCCGGGCTTCTAACGGCGTGATACTGGTTC
This sequence comes from uncultured Flavihumibacter sp., assembly GCA_964242315.1. Lineage (GTDB taxonomy): Bacteria > Bacteroidota > Bacteroidia > Chitinophagales > Chitinophagaceae > JADCRZ01. Next base: position 1,788 of record CAXTDO010000685.1, on the reverse strand, counting down.
GTACAAAAAGGGCAACCGGCAACGGACTTAAAGTAAGTTACAACGGCTTTGTGTCAAAACAGAAAGCAACAGCCATCCCTAAGCGCACCACGGCAATTGAACACATGGAGCTAAGCAATATCGCCGAACAAAACCGCACCGGACTTGCTACTTCATTTTTGTATTCACCGGCACTCATCGATAAATACAGGACCACCGCCCCTAACAACCTCGATGTTATTGATACGGACTGGTTAGACCTGATACTGACAAACAACGGTTTATTGCAAAATCATAACATCCAGATCGTTTCGGGTGGTGAACGTTTGAATGTGTTTACATCAGTATCCTATTTAAAGCAGCAGGGACTGATCCAGAACAACAGCTATGAAAATATGACGTGCGGTTCAATCCTGATTTTAAGATCAGCGACAAGCTAACAGTCAGCGGTGTATTCAGTTATAATAACAGCAAAACAATCAATCCATCCACCAGCTCCGCCGAGTTTATCATCCGCCAGGCGATTGGACTTCCAGCAATAGGCGCCGGTAAATTTGGCGAGGGAATGTACGGCACTGCCGGACAAACAAACAACCGTAACCCACTAGCCCAGGCCGAAGCCGCGGGTACCTCCGTAAGAAGTGACAACACCCTGCTCACCAGGGCGGGCTTTACATACAAGCCAATAAAAAATGTGGAAGTGGAAGCATACTGGGCAAGAGAAACAAGAAATCCCACCACCAAAACATTTGTAAAAAATGTAGACATCTACCAGCCTAACCTCACCACGCAGAGCTACGACAAAATTGGCGTATGGCCGGGCAGCACTTCCTTAGGGCAATCCTATGCTAACAATGTGTACAAAACTTACTTGGGTCAGGCTACATATACAGGCAAGGCCGGGAATCATAATTTTAAAGTACTGGCAGGTGCACAAACAGAGTTGTTTACTTATTCCAACTTCAGTGCATCAAGAACAGGCTTCATCAACCCTAATCAACCATACCTCAATTTAGGCTCGGGCGCACGTGACAACAATGCAAGCGCCAGTGAACTCGCTTTATCTGGATTCTTCAGCAGGGTGAATTATAATTACCTGGACAAATATTTTTTAGAATTGAATGGAAGGTATGATGGCTCATCCCGTTTTTCACAGGCATTAAATAATCAATGGGGATTCTTTCCATCCGTATCTGCCGGATGGATTCTGACCAAAGAAAAATTTTTAGATCATTCTTCACTGATAAATTTTGCAAAGCTCCGTGGATCAATCGGCACATTGGGTAATCAGAATTTCAGCTCCCCTTATCCTTTCGATGCATTTTACGGACAGACGGCTTATAGCAATCCCGACAACGGAACCAATGCCTATTTCAACAATATAACAACGCTCGGCTACGCAATACTGGAGTTCCCTAATCCTAATATCAAATGGGAAAAGTCTAATCAATGGAATATAGGATTGGACCTGAACCTTGCTAAAAACTTTACGGTAACGGCAGACTATTATGTGAGAAGTTTGAATGATATGATTTTACGCCAGCCGCTTCCTCAAACAGGTGGCGGACTTACCAATCCGCTGATCAATGCCGGCAGGATGGAAAACAAGGGTTGGGAGATATCTTTAAATTACCGGAAGAAATTTAAAGACTTTGGGTTTGACCTTACCGGTATGATCTCGGACGTAAAAAACCAAGTAACCAGTTTAGCCGGTATCCCGTTCCTTGATTTTGGCTCCCAACGCACACAGGAAGGTCAGGCTAACAGTTCCTATTTTGGCTATCAGGCGATCGGTTATTTTCAGGATAC
>CAXTDO010000684.1:0-3914 GCA_964242315.1 uncultured Flavihumibacter sp. | reverse complement strand
GGCTTACACAACGTGCCGACGGGGGAAGAGGCTTCGGATTTACCGGTGGTCATTATCACAAAAATTGGGGTGATTCGAATGTTCGCAAGCTTGTTCTTAACGGCATCATCTGGACTGCCAAAATAGATGTTCCGAAAGACGGTGTGCCAACCCCAGCCCTTGCTGAGGGCGAAATACAAGCCGACCTTGATAAAAAACCTTGCAGATTATATTCAAAAGATCAGCCATAGATCAATACTAAGCCATCAAAATTAATAGTCATGAACTTTGGAATTAATACATTTTTGTTTACTTCACCTTTTACCAATGAATCGGTAAACCTGTTCCCTCAATTTAAAGAATGGGGATTTGACTCCGTGGAAATAGCCCTGGAAGATCCCTCTCATATCGATCCTAAAATCGTAAAAGAGCAACTTGATAAGAATGGACTGGTATGTAAAACACTTTGTGCCGCTATGGGACCGGATCGTGACCTGCGCGGCACACCGGAACAGCAGCAGACGTCGATGGACTATATGAAAGGTTTGCTTGATGTAATGAATGTGCTGGGAGCGGAAATGCTTATCGGCCCTTTGTATTCATCGGTAGGAAGGGCTGACGCAGTTCCACGTGATGAATACAACAAGCAATGGGAACTGGTAGTGAGTCATCTTAAAGACCTTGCCAATTATGCACAGGAACGAAATCTTAAGTTAGGAATTGAACCGCTTAATCGTTTCGAAACAGATTTCCTTAATACTGTTGACCAGGCGTTACAACTGATAAAAGATATTGATCACCCTGCGGCATTGCTTCACTATGATACTTTTCATATGAACATCGAAGAAAAGCACCAGGCAAGCGCAATTGAAAAAGCAGGTAAGTTGCTGGGACATTTTCATGCCTGCGGTTGCGACAGGGGAACGCCTGGTAATGATCATATAGACTGGCCAGGCATCGCAAAAGCATTAAAAGCTGTTGGATATCATGGAAGCGTTGTCATTGAATCTTTCACCACCGATGTTAAGGTAATTGCTAAAGCCGCTGCTATCTGGCGTCAGATGGAACCCTCACAGGAAGCCATAGCCGCAGACGGAGTGAAATTTTTGAGAAAGGCGCTGGGGTAATGATTAATTAATAATGATTAATAATTAATCATTATTTCTTCGTGCACCTTCAAAACCTGCGGTATCAGCAGCTTCTCTTCATTATTAAATATTATGAAGTTGCAGCGTTTCATTTTTTCTTCTTCGGGCATTTGGTTTTGTATGCGCCGTTCTACTTCCGATTTACTGATGTTATCGCGTGCAATCACTCTTTTAATCCGAAGATCAACAGGAGAAGACACCCCGATAACATAATCGAGTTGCTTATACGATTCACTTTCAAAAATTAATGCCGCTTCCTTAATGGCATAAGGAGTGGTTTGCGCTTTCATCCACCGGTCGCCATCAGCAATGGTAACGGGATGTACAACTGCATTTAGCTGGTGTAATTTTTCTTTATCGGCGAATACAACTGACGCAATATAAGGGCGGTTGAGTGTGCCGTTACGATATGATTCTTCGCCAAATAATTCAATCAGTTTTGATCTTAATGTCTCATCTTCATTCATGATCCTTTTTGCGGCTTCATCTGCATAGTAAACCGGTATGCCCAATACTTCAAATATTGTAGCAACAGTTGATTTGCCTGAGCCTATACCACCGGTTAAGCCAATGACTAACATTCATCTGTTTTAAGATTATAAGTAAGGCTCGTATGAATTTTATTTAACCGCAGAGGAGGAAACACAGAGAGCGCAGCGGGTTTTCTCTGCGCTCTCTGTGTTTCCTCCTCTGCGCTCTCTGCGGTTAAATAAACTGCTTGCATACAAAATATACCAGATAACGTTTCTATTTTATCAACACTACTTTTTATCGGTTACAGCTACTACCGGTTTGTTAAGTTGCTGGCTCCACTCAATAGAAATAGAACTTTTTTCCATTTTTAAATAACTTCCCGGATTTACTTCCAGTGAAATAGTGCCGTCATCATTTACTTTATTGATGCTGCCATGGATGCCTGCAATAGTTACAACCTTGTCACCCTTTTGCAGATTCTCCTGAAATTTTTTGGCATCCTTTGCTTTTTTTGCCTGGGGACGAATCATGAAAAAATAAAAAACCAATATCATAGCGCCTAGCAAAAGGGGCATTGTAAGACCGTTCCCGCCCGCTACCGGGGCCTGTAATAAAATCAGATAGTTCATGTTTGTTTTTTCTTTAATTTAATATAATCAGCTCTTTTTTTCTACTTCAACAGTAAAAATAAGTTCATGGTGCTGGTTGCCCTTTGTGTTGGCGGTTACAAAAATAGATTTGTGCTGCGTACCTATGCGGTCATTGCTGTCGAAAGAACCCTTAATGATGCCTTCTTTGCCGGGAGCTATTGGTTTATCAGGTGTCTCGGCTACAGTACAGCCACAACCAGGTTCTACTTTACTAATTATTAACGGTTTTGTTCCTGTATTCTTAAAATGATACACCACTTCTAATTTTTGGCCTTCAGTAATTTTACCAAAGTCAATTGTTTGTTCCTGCCATTGTATACTGGTGAACTGTGTGCTGTCACTGCTATAACTCATGGAAGAATTGGTGCTTGCGTCTTTGGGTTTACAGGCGGCTGCAGACATCATTATTAAAAATATAAAAAACTGAACGCGCATAGTAGTTTTTTGCGAAGGTAAGGATGAATGATGAATTATGAGTTATGGGCGATGAATGATGGGTTATGAATTATAAGTTATGAATGATGAATTACAGACGGTGAATTAGGGCTCAACAGCATTTTATAACTCATAACTTATAATTCATAACCCATCATTTATCCCTGTTTTCTGAAATCAGTCTTAGTAAGGATATTATCTCTAACCAGATCTTTGTGAATGTTGTCAAGTATGCCATTTACAAACTGTCCGCTTTGAGGCGTACTGTAATCTTTAGCAAGGTCAATATATTCATTAATAGTAACTTTTGGCGGAATGGTCTCAAAATATAAGAACTCGCAAACACCCATTTGCATTAAAATCATGTCGAGCGTTGCGATCCTGTCCGGATCCCAATTGTTTAATTTTGGTTTTATCAAAGCAAGCGTGACATCTTTTTTATCTAATACAGTTTGCAAAAGGTTTTTGGCATATAACCACTTTTCATTGCTCAGCATTTGCTGGAAATCGTAACCAGAGGGTTTTTGAAGATAATTTTGAATGAGAAGGACGATCATATCGCAGTCATCGTCCCAGTTAGGAAACAATTCTTCCAGGTGATTGGTAAAATTTTCGTTCGGCAGCAAAAGATCATTAAAAATGAAAGTGAGTATGTCTTTCTCCCCTTTTTTATCACGGCCTTCTATTGATATGTATTCAAGGTACTCCGGCGTTTGAACAAGTTCCAGGTATAACTTTCGAACCAGTTCTTTATCTAATAGAAACTCCAATTTATCCTCCTTAAGAAATTTGCGGTAAGATACATCTTCCAGTATTTTCCATACCAATTGATTGCCTGCTGATTTGATATTTACGTTAAGGTCTTCATGCGAAGGCAGGTGTTTGGATGCCCTTTTTACAGCAGAAGTTTCAGCATACCTGGCTACCTCTGTGATAAATAAGATAACGTATATAAAAAGCTGCCTTGTTTGTTCAAAATGTTTCTGAAGGGTCTTGATTTCAGTGCCTGGTTTAATATCAAACTCCATAGTTTCAACACTGTAAAGTGTCTGCATCACTTTCACACGGATGTTTCTTCTGCTGATCATTTATAAAGAACTTATTTTGAGTACGCGAAGATAGGAAAAAGGTTTGAGGTATGGGATATGAGGTATGAGGAAAATGTGTAACCTGTTGATTAAATGATTAAGCAATTAATATTATGAGAGTGGGAGATTTTATATAAAGC
>CAXTDO010000683.1:0-3916 GCA_964242315.1 uncultured Flavihumibacter sp. | reverse complement strand
AAATTGTTTTATGGATGTTATAAAATTGAAAGGTTAAATCCTTTGTGAATATTTAAGCCATTTTCCAAAACCATGCCAATTTGGAATGACATTCTACAGTTTAACACAACGGTTAATGATTAATTATTAATGATTAATTATTAACGGTTAGCTTCACGCTTAACAAAGCTAATAACCATTACCTACTTGTCGTTCATCATTAATCATTAACCATTAATCATTAAATTGCAGCTTTTTGTTAAGCGCATGTCAATAGAAAACATTATAAATAGTTGGAAGAATAAGGTGTTTAAACCGGTGTACTGGATTGATGGAGAAGAGGATTTTTATATCAATAAAATTATAGATTATGCAGAACATCGTATTTTGTCCGAAGCCGAAGCCGGGTTTAACCTGACGGTGTTTTATGGCAAAGATGCCAACTGGCCGGACGTAGTAAATGCATGTTGCAGGTATCCCATGTTTGCAGAAAAGCAGGTTGTGTTATTGAAAGAAGCACAGCACATGAGAGACATCGATAAGCTGGAAGGTTATATTACTAAACCGCTGGCTTCAACCATTTTCATAATATCTTATAAAGAGAAGAAGCTGGATGGCAGAACTGCGTTAGCAAAGGCATTAAAAGAAAAGCAGGGAATTGAAGTGCTTACTACTAAACGGTTAAGAGATAACCAGCTTACAGAATGGACAACAGAATTGGTAAGATCAAAAGGTTTTACCTTATCACCAAAGGCACTTGTTTTAATTGTTGAGCACATCGGCAACGACCTCAGCAGGATAGAAAATGAAATTGAAAAACTTTCTGTTAATCTTGGTGAAAGAAAAAATATCACTGAAGATGATATTGAGAAGTACGTAGGCATCAGCAAAGAATACAACATGTTTGAGCTTCAGGATGCATTTGGTAAAAGAGACCTTTCAAAAGCAATTAGGATCATTCAGTATTTTGAAACAAATCAGAAAGCTTACCCTATTCAATTGATATTACCTACTATCTATAATTTCTTTAGTAAATGTTTTATGGTATTCAGTTCGTTGGGTAACGACGAGAAAGCAATGGCTGCATCAATTGGAGTGTCGCCGTTTTTTATAAAAAATTATCTTACCGCCGTAAAGCACTATGCATTCGAAGGCATAGAACGTGCTTTATTGCTGTTGCATGAGTACAACCTTAAAAGCATTGGTATAAATGATTCGGGAACAAAAGATGGATCGTTGTTGAAGGAACTTGCGTTTAAGATTATCGGATAAGGGGTGTGAGGTATCAGGTATGAGGTATGGGGTATGAGCGTATAAAGCACCAAACGGCATCAATCCCGAATAATATAATTATTAAATAATAGTTCAAAACGTCAGGCTGCAATTGAGCCATTCACCGTCAAGTTCTGCATTGTACTTTTTATAAAAATTAATTGCAGGCTCATTCCAGTCCAAGACCTGCCACACCATTCCAGTAAACTTCTTTTCTTTTGCCTCTTCCAGCAAGCGATCGAATAATAACGTTCCCAAACCTTTGCCGCGCATTTTTTCAGTTACCACTAAATCCTCCAGGTACATTCTCTGGCCTTTCCAGGTGGAGTAACGGATATAGTACAGCGCAAATCCCTCTATTGTTCCATCGGCTTCTGCAACAAAAGCCCAGTATACAGGATTCTTGCCAAAGCCACTTTCTTCAAAATGTTCCAGCGTGGCAGTTACCGCTTCCGGTGCTTTTTCAAATACTGCCAGTTCATAAATTAAATCAAAAAGTCTTGGGCAGTCTTCTTTTACTGCCCTTCGAATATTTATTTGCATTAAAATATGGTTTTTGTAAACATTGTAAATAGTTGCGTCAAAGGCACTAGTGTTGAACTGACGTGATACATCTCAGCCGTTCAACGAGTTTTTTAACACAGAGGGCGCAAAGGAGGAAACACTTACAATCCAATGCGTAACATCATACTTATCTTGACACTAGTCATCTTAACGCCTGGGTTATATCTGCAAGGATGTCCTGTACATTTTCTATTCCTATGCTCATGCGTATCAAACCATCGGTGATGCCGAATTGTTCCCTTTGTTCTTTTGGAACACCGTAATGTGTCATGCTTGCCGGGTGCGACACGAGCGTGTCCGTCGTGCCCAACGAAACAGCGCGTGTACACATCTGCAGCCTGTCGATAAATTTTTTGCCTGCTTCAATACCGCCTTTCACTTCAATGCTCATCATCGGGCCCGGATGCTTCATCTGTTTAGCGGAAATGGCATAATCAGGATGAGAAGGCAGGCCGGTATAGTTTACTTTATCAATGGAGGGATGTTCTTCTAATAAATTAGCAACTTCCATAGCATTATGGCAATGCCTTTCCATGCGAAGCTCCAGTGTCTTCATGCCATTGCTTAAAAGGTAGGCATCAAAAGGATTGGCGTTCCCACCCAGTAAGCGATACCATTTAAGAATATGCGTCTTCATCTTTTCGATATCTTTCCCGAGTAATACACCGCCGATAGCCGTACCATGACCATTTAAAAATTTTGTAGTGGAGTGAAAAACATAATCGACACCATACCTGAAGGGTTGTTGTAAGTAGGGTGTGGCAAAGGTATTGTCTACTGATAATGTAAGGTTGTACTTTTTTGCCAGTGAAGCAATTTCTTCCAGGTCTACGCATTGAAGTGTGGGATTGGCAGGTGTTTCCAGGTGTATCCACCTGATGGCCGGGTGGTTTTTAATAGTGTCTTCTGCAATATTCAAATCACGCAGATCGGCTATAACGGGTTCAATACCCATCGGAGGTAAAACCCTGTGCAATAGTTCGTGACTTCCACCATATAGCGAATAGTGAGACAGTACCTTGTCGCCACTTTTTAAATTCGACAGGAACATGGTAGACATAGCGGCCTGTCCGCTGGAATGAAGCAACGCCTTTAGCTGTAACGGATTGCCATTGACTTCTTTTATATCGTACGATTCAAATGCGCAGATTTTTTCTTCCGCTTCGGTAAAGTTAGGGTTACCCCAACGGGTATAAATATAGCCGGGTTCTTTATTATCGAATCGCAGCATACCCTGTTCTGCCGTATCAAAAGTGAAAGTAGAGGTAGCATAAATAGGAGTCAGGTGTGAATACATAGGATCGTCCTCATGTCCGGAATGCACTGCCATAGAGCCAAAGCCACTCATCTTAAAATTATTATCGTCCATTGTGTTGTTTAAATTGAGTTTCAAAAGTAAAGGTTTCATGTGAGCTGTCAGCTATCAGGTGTCAGCCGTCAGCGATAAATTTTCAGAATGAATGTTAATTGATGGTAGATATTTACATTTTTTTGCATCTTATATTTGTTGTGAAAAGGCTGAAAGCTGATACCTTAAACATGAAAGAGATTCTTCAACAATATGCTTCTTACCATCTCTGGGCGAACCAGCGTCTCATTGATTGTATACTAACGTTAACGCAGGAACAACAGCAAAGAACAATACCATCCAGTTTTCCATCGCTGTTGACTACGTTAACACATATGTTGAATGTGGATATTATCTGGTGGCGACGAATGAAAATGCTTGAAGTAACCGTAACTCCGGGAGCGGCCTTCAATGGCACAATTGAAGAACTCACCACCGCCCTTGCGGAGCAGGATAAAACCTGGGAATCATGGATACAAAAGGCAAGCCCTGCTGCGCTTGAGCATGTTTTTCATTATCAGAACACAAAAAAGGAGTTATTCAAACAACCGGTTTTCCAGGTGCTTTTACATTTATTCAACCACGGCACCTACCACCGCGGCCAGTTAGTAACCATGCTTAATCAGTTAGGTGTCACACAAATTCCGCCCACGGATTTTATCGTATGGAGCAGGAGGTAGGTGTTGGGTATGAGGTATGGGTGTGAGGTATGAGGTACGGAATGCAATTTAATGTAAAACCCCGAAGGGGTGA
>CAXTDO010000682.1:0-3935 GCA_964242315.1 uncultured Flavihumibacter sp. | reverse complement strand
TTATTTCCATTTTTATCCATCTCACCCGTAATTCGTATCAACCCAAGAACCCTTGGCAGGAAACCACTTAATACAAAAATGAACAATGGATTTTTGCCAAATACCTCAAAGAAACGCGTAGCAGCTCCTTTATAGTTTTTGAACTCTATCAGGTAAATCATTACTGCCAACACAGTAAGCGCCAATCCTGACGTATATACAACAAAAGAACTTGTCCATATTTTTTTGTTTATAGGAAAAGCGAGATCCCAGCAAAAGCCGGCAAAAGTCAAAACCGCTCCGGCCACAAAAAGATGGGTGACCATTTCAAAATTTTTGCCCTTCTGTTGAATGAATTTGCCGGTAAGATACCCTGCAATCACCTGAACAATAGCTGGAATTGTGCTTACTAATCCCTCAGGATCGAAAGCCACGCCTTCACCTTTATATATATGACTGTCACCTAAAAGTGTACGGTCTATTTGAGTTCCCCAAAAGCCTTCAAGGCTGTATGGGTCCGGAAGGTTTCCTGCAAACCTGCTGATGATCCAATACCCTGTTAACATAATGATTGACATTATTAAGGCTCCCTTGCTTTTCATGAAGTATATGATCATTGACGCAAAAAGATAGCATAACGCAATTCGTTGCAGTACACCAAAAATCCGCAGGTTACCAGGCAATTTTAAAACAAGCTGATCATCCTGCCAGCGTACGAAGGGAGACCAGTTTAGAAGAAGACCGATTACAAAGATAAGCAGTGATCTTTTGAATACTTTTTTCAGGAAAACAGCAGTTCCTGCTTCATGCAGCCGTGGCATTACGAAAGAAATGGCATTGCCTACAGTAAATAAGAAAAAAGGGAACACTATATCTGTTGGCGTACAGCCATGCCATGGAGCGTGCTCAAGCACTGTATAGATATGGCCCCAGTCTCCCGGATTGTTCACTAGTATCATTAAAGCTACCGTTGCGCCCCTGAAAACATCAAGCGAATAATATCTCTGGTTCAATTGAGGATTGTTTGTTCTAAAGATAGGGAAAGAAATCAGGTATGAGGTATCAGGTATGAGGTATGGGGTATGAGGTTGAACTCCGAAGGGGTGAAATTATTCTTTGAGTTAAACACTATATGTCACCCCTTCGGGGTTCAACCTCATACCCCATACCTCATACCTGACATGTATGTTAAATAATCCTGAAATTAGAGCAGAATATAAGGAGACTTTTGTGTTAATGTGTTGAGATACAACCTGTAATGCCAATTTACACCGGTCACACCATCCAGCATTGTAAAATCTCCTATATTTGCACGAAATTTCCAAGGGCAACATCTATTATGTTGAACGGAGAAATCTTTTAGATTGATAATGTATAAAAAAAGTATTACTTCCTGTTACAAGACTGTTACATATACTGCTATAGGTTTGGCAAATAAAATTGGTAACCGGTTCATAAAACATTAAGAGAGGTATATAAGAGTAAGGTAAGCTGCTCTTATATACCTCTTTTATTATAATACATTTTCAATCAATTAGTTACAATTAAGATTGTGACTGAGATGGCGAAGCTGTGTAATTGAACAGGCATTGGAACGCTTCCTTGTAGTAAACAACCTAAAATTTCATTTAAAGTAGCAATTACTATCATTAAACCATGAACTTTTTTAAAATTGTTGTATTGTTTGCCACGTTATTCAGTTTTGCCGCCTGTGTAAACACACGCCCGATTCAATATATTCAGGGTAAGTTCGACACAGCCCAGTTAAGTAAGGTAGTGATTAATGAATCTGTGGTACAACATGCTGATGTTATAAGTATAACAGTATTTAGTGATAACCCTAATGCTACTGCCATTTATAATTTAGCAAATTCAGCAGGTGGTTACCTGGTAGATGATAGGGGTAATATACAAATGCAGGGAGTTGGGGAATTGCATGTGGAAGGGTTAAATAAAAAGCAGTTGACAGATCTGTTAAACAGTAAGCTCAAGGTTTTCCTTACCAATCCTTATTATAGTATCCGCCTCATAAATTACAAAGTTTCATTGCTTGGCGAAGTAATAAGGGAAGGGGTTTATACCGTGCCGAATGAGAAAATAAATATATTTGAGGCAATAGGCCTGGCTGGGGGGTTAACCATTTATGCAAGAAGAGAGAACGTTATGGTTGTGCGTGAATTCAATGGAAAAAGAGAATTTGCAAGATTAGATCTTACAAGCCCGGAAATATTTAAATCTCCTTATTATTTTCTGCAACAGAATGATCTGGTTGTGGTAGAACAAACACGCGCCAAATTATCAAACAGCGATCAAACAACAGCGAGAAATATATCGCTGGCAACCAGTATTATTTCAACACTGGCATTTCTTTACACAATTTTCAGGAGGTAATTTTCTTTGATATTTTATGGATGAACTGGTCAATATACAGCAGGATAAAATGGGGGCGTTTAGTCCCCGGGAATTTGTACTCAGGCACCTGAAGTATGTTCCATGGCTTATACTATCAACATTATTGTTCCTGGTATTAGCCTTTATTAAATTAAGGTATTCTCCTGTTATTTATCAGGTGCAATCTAAACTCCTGGTAAAAAAAGATAGCCGTGGAGCACAGGAAAAGTTTGCCGATCTTTTCATGGCTAACGAATCTCAAAATCTGAATGATGAGATACAGATCATAAAATCGACCGGTATCACCAAACGGATTGTACATAATCTTGGCCTGCAGGTTATGTATACCTCCGAAGGAAATGTAAAATCATACCAGCTACATCCAAATGAGTCTCCTTTCCTGATGGAAATATTGGAGTTACGGGATTCTCTGCAGGCGTTTGCGATTAAGGTGAATTTTGTTGATGAGAATACGCTTAACCTCGATGATTCCAAACAACCTGTTTATCTGGGTCAGGTTATCAAAAACAATTATGGAAAAATCAGGTTCGTCAAGCGCCCGGTACGTTACAACCAGTATGGAAGCACATTATTTACAGTAACATGGATTCCTCTTGAAGATATTGCGGATGGTATTGCTAACAGCTTTGTAGTGGTACCGATAAATGACTACTCTAACGTATTGCAGGTTAGCTATGAAACAGAAAACCGACGGTTAGGAAAGGATATTGTTAACCAGTTAATGCAGGAATACAATCTTTCTAGTGTAGAAGACAAACGTATCATTACCGTTAATACACTTGAATTTATTGAGGAAAGATTAGATACAATAATGCAGCAGTTAAGTAATGTGGAACTTTCCCTGCAAAACTACCGGGAGAAAAATAAAGCCATAAACCTTGAGCAACAATCTATAATTAGTTTTAATGAGCTTAATCTTGCCAATAACAGTTTAACCGCCCAGGAAGTACAGTTACAAGTGCTTGGATACCTGACAGACTATCTTGCTGACGAAAAAAATATCTATAAAACAGTTCCTGTTTCCTTAGGAATTGCCGAACCTTCCTTACAGATACTGATTACGCAATACAATGCTGCGCAGTTAACGAGAGAAAAACAGCTAAAAACTACCACCGCTGCCAATCAGGTTATAGTAGATCTTGATACGGAGCTTGAAAAGCTTCGGGAACAGATCAAAGAAAACCTGAACAATATCCGTCATTCTTATACTATCAACCGCGATAACCTCAGGTCTAAAACACAGCAGGCAGAAAATGAAATCGGCGAAGTACCTGGTAAAGGAAGAAAAATGCTGGAAATAACACGCCAGCAGAAAATTCTGGAAGATTTATATTCTTTTCTGTTACAGAAGAAGCTGGAAACTTCCATCTCTTCCGCTTCTACTATATCAAATTCAAGAGTATTAGAACCGGCAAAATCGTCAACAATACCGATAAGACCTGATAAGAAAGGCCTTTATATACTGGCTGTTTTGCTTGGTTTGGGAATACCTGTTTCCATCATTGCTTTAAAGGAATACCTGAATGATAAGATTACCAGCAAAC
>CAXTDO010000681.1:0-3938 GCA_964242315.1 uncultured Flavihumibacter sp. | reverse complement strand
TTCCTCCGTGGACCTCCGTGCTACCTCGGCTTTTCCTCCGTGGTTAAAAAAAACACTTATAAAGTTACCCGCTATGATTGCAAGACTGAAAACTGTACCCCTTGTAGTATTTTTCTTTATAGTGAACCAGGAATGCTTCTGTCAGGATAATGCTAGTGAAAGCTTACTAATCCAACAGATGTTATCCCGCGTCTCTTACCTGCAGGAGCATCATGAAAAAGATTTTCCAAAAGGTCTTATTCCTTCCTACCGGGAGTATTATCATCAAAGAGGCGTATTAAAGAATGATGACAATATTTATTTTACAGGCCTGGTTGTTTTTACATTGCGTTGCCTGTATGCTGATCTGGATATAACTTCTCAAAGCATTTGCGATTCTATCTTCACACGTGCGGCTCCGCAGTATGCGAGGTATCAAAACCGAAAAGGCAGACCAACTTATAATTTCTGGCAAACAGACAAACCCGAAATTTTTCCCAACTCAGGCTGGCTGAATTTATTTGATAAGGGCCAGGCATTGCCCGATGATCTGGATGACACATCCATTGTGTTGCTTGCCAAAGATGAAGAAGACTCAACAGTAGTCCGGGTACACCGGTTAATGCAGGAGTATACCAACGGCAAACATAAAAACATGAAAAGCAGTTTACACGAGTATAAACATCTTAATGCTTATTCAACCTGGTTTGGAGAAAAGATGCCGATCGATTTTGACTTTGGTGTAATAACCAATATTCTTTATTTAGTTCATAAGTACCGGTTACCTTATACAAGTGCCGATTCGGCTTCATTACAATTTTTAGAGAAGGTTGTAGAGAAAAGGCAATATTTGAATGCTAACGCGATGGTTTCATCCTCTTACAACAGACCTCCTCTTTTATTGTATCACATATCCAGATTGATGGCTGAAACAAAAATTCCAGCTTTAGAAAAATGGAAACCGCAGCTTGTTGAAGACGCTAAAGATGGCTATGCACATTCCAATAACTTTTTTGACAAAGTAATTCTTTCAACGTCATTAATGCGCTGGGGCGTTAGACTGCCCGACGATACTGCTTTCATCAAAAAAAACCTGGAAACATTTACAGAAAATAATGATTTTGTTTTCTTTGTTGCCAGTATAACTTCCATGCTTCCCCGGCCTTTTAATAGTTTGTTAGAGAAGACCGGTATCGGGAAATTTGATTTTTATTGTCCGGCGTATAACTACACATTGCTGGTCGAAAATATGGTGATGCGGAAGAGGCGATAGCTCTGATTTTTTTTAACCACAGAGTAAAGGCCAGAGGAGAAGAAGAGGTTACACAGAGGATGCCTCTGTGTAACCTCTTCTTCTCCTCTGGCCTTTACTCTGTGGTTAAAAAAAGAAACTAAGGTATTGTAACTCTTGAAACTGTAAACGGAAGCAGCGGGCCAGGCACCGTGCCGCGTTTATTGAGTTGTGCGTTTACCACTAAAATATACTTACCTGCTTTTGCCATGGTTGTATTAAACAACAGGTTTTCACCAAAGCCCGTACCTACTGTGCCCTGCGTATAGTTATTGGTTAATGTTACCGGGAATATCAAGCCGGTAGCATTGCGTGAAACGTATAAGATATTGTCAACTAACAGCAATCCGTCACCGCTGGTTACAGGGGTATTCAGTTGAATTTCTACAATGCCTTTGGTGGCGATGTTTATACGGTATGATTTTCCGGTAGGCGATACTACAACTATCAAATACTGGCCATCGGGCGTTGCTTCTATGCCGTTGGCATTTGTACCTGTACCATAAGGAATTTGCTGGTCTGTGAAAGTTAACCACTCTTCCAGGTTGCCCGGCTGATCGCTATTTACACTGGCCCGATATATCTTTTTAACATTGGAATCGGTAAAATAAATATAACCGTCACTGATGATGCAATCGTTGATAAATCCTGCGTTAAACAATGCTTTGGTATCCCAGCTTTTTAACAGGTTGCCACCGGCATCCAATACCTGGATGATGCTTTGCGAACCCCCGCAAACCCATAGCCTGCCTTTTGCATCCAGTTTCATTCCTGTACAAAAACCGCGACCTTGTTTGGCACCAGACGCAAATAATGCAGTGGCGCCGGTTTCTACATTCACCTGAACAATATCTCCATTGGTGGTACTGCCGGTATAAAAGATGCCTGTTTTGCCATTATAAGCTATCCCTTCAGGAAAAAACTGATCTCCAGGTATAGGATAATTTACCTGCTGCACTTTTATGGGATCGTCCTTTTTACAGCCAACTAAGGCAAATAAAATAGTTGCTGAAAGTAGTAGTGTCAACTTCATACTGATTAATTTATTGAGTGATGAAATTATTTAGTTATACGATTTCTAACGAGCTACGGTTGCTTTGAACCCTGCTCAAATCTGCTACCATAATATCTTACTGTCTGACATCGAAATAAGGTATCTCGTCAAAAGATTGATTTTCTTTTTGCTGCCAGTAGGCCAGTGTTACAATATGGCCGCCCGGAAGTTTCAGCAGCCTTCCAAAAATTGCATTGATAGGATTGAACATTACATCGGTTACACCGATAGTAAAAGTTTCAGGTGGCGGTGTAGCAGGTGCTGCCGGAGCAGGAGTCTCCGCAGCACCTGCTACAGGCTTTGCCGGTACGGCGGCTTTTGGAGGTGCGCTGGTTACCACAACCACTGTAAAACCATTGTATGCCAATATCTGTTTTAAAAAAGCAACACGTTCGCCGGAAGCCTGCTTTTCTACAATGGCACATTTAATCCCGTCAAGCTCTTCAAATGTATGATTTTGATTTATGGCCATGTTAGTTTATTAATTGTCTGTAGTAATGCTATCAGGTATCAGCTACCTGCTCATGGAATAAATATAATCGTAAATCCATCCGATCAATCCGGTACTAAGAGTGCCGGCTATGCATATATACATCGAAATTTTTGGTAGTAGGGGTATTTGCAGTCTTTCAATCGGATGTTCGTTTGCATCCATAAAAATTGCTTTCACTACTACCAGGTAATAATAAAGTGATACTATCATATTTAAGGCAGCGATGGTAATCAGTATATAATTCCCTTTTCCTGCACCGGCAATCAGTAAAAAGAATTTACCAAAAAACCCTGCCGTAGGGGGAATGCCGGCTAAAGAAAACAGCGATATCGTAATTACCCACGACAGTAGCGGATTTGTTGCGTACAAACCTTTGTAGTCTGCTATATTTTCTTTCCCGGTTAAGGAACTGATAACCGCCACCACTCCAAATGCTCCCAGGTTGGAAAATACATATACCAGGATAAAGTATACTACGGAAGCGGTGCCTGCCGCAGAGCTGCCAATAATCCCAATCATAATAAAACCAGCCTGAGCTATCGATGAAAAAGCAAGTAAACGCTTTATGCTCTGCTGGCGGATAGCAAAAAGATTCCCGACGAGCATTGTCAGTACAGATAATATCAACAGGATGCGATACCATGTTGAGGATAATGGATTGAATACATGGTATAGTACGGAAACGAACGCAAAGAAAAATGCTCCTTTAGAAATAACCGACAGGTAAGCGGTAACAGATACAGGCGCTCCTTCATAAACATCCGCAGTCCATAAATGAAAAGGCACAGCGGAAATTTTAAAAGCAAAACCGGCCAGTAGCAGGATAAACGAAAATAACTGCAAAGGGCTGCCATCAAGATGCTGCGTAATAATGTCGAATTTTATGGAACCGGTTGTTCCGTACATCAATGAAATACCAAATAATAATAATCCAGATGAAAAAGCTGATGATACAATAAGCTTCATGGCCGCCTCTGATGATTGCCGCTTTTGAAGGTCGAAATTAACCAGTGCTGCAAGCGGAATGGTTGACAGTGCCAGTCCGAGGTAAAACATCAGCAGGTTGCCTGCCGAAATCATACAGAACATGCCGAGCAGTGGACTGAGTAGTAAAATGTAAA
>CAXTDO010000680.1:0-3942 GCA_964242315.1 uncultured Flavihumibacter sp. | reverse complement strand
TACTGGTATACATCCGGCTATCGATATCTGCAGGATTCCGGTCATGGCCGTCGCGGTCTCTGCCTGTTCCGAAACCTTCATAATGGGTTGGTCTGTTATCAATTTCTTTGATGGCTTTCAGCGCGGCGCGAAAGTTGGTACCTCCCTGGCCGTTCTCATTTCCTAAAGACCAGATCAATACCGACGGATGATTTTTGAAGTTCTGCACATTGGCAACGTTCCGGTCTACGATTGCCGCTTTGATCGTCGGTTCTTCATTAAATTGGTTTTGTTGCGCGTGACATTCTACGTTCGCTTCAGCCACAAGGTAAATGCCGTATTGATCACATAGTTCATACCAATACGGATCATCGCTATAATGAGAAGTTCGTACATGGTTACTGTTGGTTTGTTTGATCAGGGTGATATCTTTGATCATCTGCGCTTCTGTAACCGCATGACCATCGTCCGGGAAATTTTCATGCCGGTTTACACCTTTGAGTTTGATGGGTACGCCGTTCACTAAAAACAAACGGCCTTTTATCTCTATTTCGCGGAAACCCGTACGTGAAGATAATGTTTCCAGCGTGCTGGAGCCTTCATTCAAAGTAATTACCGATGTATAAAGTTTAGGGGTTTCCGCGGTCCATTTTTGTGGATTGTTTACGTGAAACTTTACATCCACCGAAACTTCCTGCCCGGGCTGCAAAGCAGGTATTGCTTTTTTGCCCATCGCTCCGGCAACAGCTACGGAACCATTATATAAGGTAACGCTGACCTGACGGTCCTTTGTCGCCTTGGTACCGTAATTTTTGATTTTGGTAGTGACGGTTACATCCGCATCTTTATATTGGTCATCCAAATTTGTTTTTATAAAATAATCTCTAATGTGTTCCTGCGGCGAGCTCCACAAAGTAACGTTTCTAAATATGCCGCTCAAGCGCCACATGTCCTGATTCTCTAAATAACTGCCGGAAACAAAGCGGTAAACCTCTACAGCAATCATATTTTTTCCCGGTTTTACATAATTTGTCAGATCAAATTCGGCGGCGTTGCGGCTATTCACACTGTAACCAACTTTTTTCCCATTTACCCATAAAAAGAAACCGGCATCAACACCACTAAAAGTGACGAATATGCGTCGGCCGTTCCAGTTTTCCGGTACTATAAAATCACGGCGGTAACTTCCAACCGGGTTACGTTCGCTTAAAGTGGTATACTTTTTATTAGTGGGTTCAGTCATCACCCTCGGGAAATCGCTTTGAAAGATGAGCGTAAAGTTGCTGTAATCAGGTGTTCCGTATCCTTGTACCTGAAAACTTGAAGGTACCTTAATATCTTTCCACTTGGACACATCGAAATCAGGCTTATAGAAGTTAACCGGGCGTTTTTGCGGCCAGTCTACCCAATTGAATTTCCATTGCCCGTTTAAACTACGGCTTAAGGATGATGCACTACGTTTGGCTATGAGGGCTTCTTTTAACGACCCATATGGCATCAGCGTAGCGTGGCTTGCTTCTTTGTTAATGCCGATATTTTCCGGATCCTCAATTTCCTTGGGAACAGAAGCAGTATCACTCAGCCCAAGCCAGGAAAGGCCATGCGATTGTTGCGCCCAACTTTTCTGTACTCCGCCAAAAACGGCAATTACTATAATTAGCCTGATAATTTTCCTTTTATAATCGTGATGATTCATTTGTTATGTTTTGGGTAACTTAATGCTTGAGCATCAATATGTCTCAGCGTGACAAAGTAAATGCATAAACGGAATGCCGGTTTATACAATCGTATAAATATCTTGCACATTTATGCGATCCGTAAAAGCATGAGGTAACTATTTGCTGACATTTCGTTATTAGTTTAAAGCATTTGGGGAAGTTTACATTTGCACTATGAAATTGTTGTCTATTTAGATCACGGACAAGGCTGGCCGTTTGACAGCATATCGAATATTCATATTACAAAAAGCTAAGACTCCGGATATCCGGGGTCTTAGCTTCAGATGAACAGACCAGGACCTAATAACCCGGATTCTGTTTTAACTTCGGATTCTGATTCAGGATACCTTGTGGGATGGGCAACCAGTTCATGTACTCCGAATATCGGTTCTGGAATACCACAACTCTTTCATAGTTTAAATTGCCGGAAGCGTCAGCGGTGATCTTCATACCATACTCAGGTGTATTAATTACTGCCGGACCTTTAACGGTGATATCCCATCGTCTGATATCGTACCAGCGTTTGTCTTCAAAACAAAATTCGAGACGGCGTTCGCGGCGGATGATCGTGCGCATATCCGCCTGATTGGTACCTGCCGGAACCGCCGGTAATAATACCCTGGCGCGTACTTTGTTTACGGCATCAAATACACTTCCGTCCGGACCCGCCGCTTCATTCTGCGCTTCAGCATAGCTTAGCAGCACCTCGGCATAGCGGTAGAACTGGTAATTCGATGTGCCGGGGGCAGTGCCCAGGCTTGTCTGACCCAATATAGCTTCGTCCAAAGTCTTACGGATACAATAACCGGTATTCGAAATGTCACTTGTGGAACCGAGGTCGATCTGGTTAGTTCCACCGATACGGGATTTGAAGACTTCGCCCTGCCAGTAAGATCCGTCGTAAACGATCGATTGCTCGAACCGCGATTCCCGGTGAAGGTAGGGGTGAGCCGGGTCATAACCAGACGTTGGGTCAGTGATCGGTTTACCATTATCCATCTGGTAATCATCAATTAAACCCTGTGTTGGAGAAGCCCCGCCCCAGGTCTGCGCACCGCCGCGAACGATAACTGGCCCCATATAACCTTCCCGCTTGTGACCTTTGCTGGGCAAAGCATAGGCCCGGGCAAAAATAGTTTCCGAATTCCAGTTATTGGCTGCAAGGAACTGATCACGGAATGCGGTGGAATTAGTACCCGAACCAGTAGTCGATAAGATGGGTGTTGATGAAGATGTAGTGAATAAATTGTATGTATTTAATCCGATGATCGATTGATAGGTCGCTGCTGCTTTAGCCCATTTGGCCTGGTCATTTGTGGTATTGACCAGGGGACTGGCGGCAAATAACTGAACGTCGCCTTTTAAAGCCAGGGCAGCACCTTTAGTCGCACGGCCTAAATTGGCCGAGGTCTGTTTTAACGGTAGTACACCAGCGGCCGCATCACAATCGGCTTCAATGAATGCCTGTGTGGCATCTGTTGTCGCTCTTTCGGTGAAAATATCTGAACCGTCAGTATTAGTCAGCGGAACGGTCAATAAAGGGACACCACCGTAATTTTTGAAAAGCAACATGTAGAAAAAAGCACGCAGGAATTTCACTTCGCCGACGCGCTGCGCATACCAGGCAGCATCATAAACGGCTGAATTTGCAGCGGCATTTTTCAGGAAAGTATTGCATTTCCGGATGTTAGTATAGAGTGATGACCAGCCAAAAAACCCGCCGACCCCATTGGTTGAATTGCTGGTACTTAATGCATTGCTGCGGATCAGCGCCTGTCCCTCGTGGTTTGTTGCTCCGGCGTTACTGTTGTCCGTCCAGGCGTCTAAAATCCGATCCACCTGATTTCCGTTGTTATAATCCGGCAGCGCGTTATAGATGTCATTTACAAACAGTTCTGCATTGGTTTGTGTGGAGAAAGTTGATGCATCGGTAAGTACACCTTTTGGCGGAACAGAAAGGAAATCATCCTTCTTGCAGGCTCCGAAACTGATTAACATTAAAGCAAATAACAAGGCATTCACTCGGCCAATATTTTTGAGATTCATATTCTTTGAATTTTAGAATGTTACGTTTAGACCAAAAGAGATCACTCTCTGCTGGTAATAGTTTTGATTGCTGCCACTGTTCTCCGGATCGATCGCTTCTTTCATATTCGGAGTTACCGTAAACAAGTTTTGACCCGAAGCAAAAACCCGCACGGAGCTAATACTTTTCCCAAGTACTTTTCTTGGTATCGTATAACCC
>CAXTDO010000679.1:0-3947 GCA_964242315.1 uncultured Flavihumibacter sp. | reverse complement strand
CAAATGCTATCCGCCATCCATGAAACCTTTCAGCCAGTACAGTGTGCATTTGTCCTGTCGCAACAAAATAAATGTGGTTATCAATAAGCGGGTACTCAATAGAATCAACCTGCAGTATGCCGGCGGCGCTGCTCAATAAAAAAATCTGAAACAGATGATCACGATGCGGCGGCTGCTTGTTTCGATAGGTGTCGAGCTGCGTAACCTCTAATAGGGAAGAAGAGCGAGGCGTATGAAGTAACGGGTATGCTTGTAGTTGAGACATGCTTATTAAAATTCAACACTTGTGTGTTTTAATTAAAAGATGCAAGTGCCGCATCTGTTTGAATCATGCAAAGCTAAAGCCATTAAGTTTGTTTAAACAGAATTTGAGTAAGATATACTAATAAAATGGTGATTTGCTGAAAAAATAAAAAGAAGGGAAGGGGAAAAATTTAATTAAACGATTGCCTAAACTCCAATGGCGTTTGATTGATTTCTACTTTCAAAAATTGAAGTGGTGAAACAAAAGTCAGCACACCCGAATT
Organism: uncultured Flavihumibacter sp.; assembly: GCA_964242315.1. GTDB lineage: Bacteria > Bacteroidota > Bacteroidia > Chitinophagales > Chitinophagaceae > JADCRZ01. The sequence goes on along the minus strand of CAXTDO010000679.1, from coordinate 3,420 downwards.
AAAATCATACTGCTGTTATCCGTAATTGAATTTGGCATTGACATTTCGCTTTAACCCAACAGAATAAAAATGTTGTATTCATTTCCGTTCACTATCATCAACAGGATAGGAAACCTTGCTGTAATCTATCAGGCTAATCAAAGGATGTTCAGGATTAGGTAGATCGCAGAAAGCGTGAAATTTAGCTATTGAATGAAAGCGAAATGTCTTTTCCATAGATGTTAATCTACCATTTTTTTTGTATAAAATCATTCCCGCGTGATACAAAACACCGTCTTTAAATTTACCGTCTGCTGTAAATCCTGTATTGTCTTTGTAGTCAATATGATTTCCGGTTACCTTGTAACTACCCTGATAAGCACTTTTGCGATTTCCCCTTGCTTCATCGTATCGGTTATTGGGCAACAGTTTGTGTCGAATGTAACCATTTGCCGTTAACCACATGCCGATATATTCTTTTGTCTCTTCCATTGTTGTTTTTATATTTTTTGATTCGTTTATGCCTCAACAACGCCAACCTCTTTATTAGCGGCTGGCATTCTTTCTTTTTAATGCCAGTTCTGTTACTGTCATCCCGAATAGCTTCTTGAAAGCGAATGAAAAATGCGACATGGCTTCAAAGCCTAAGTCAAGATAAATTTCGGATGGCTTTTTGCTTTTCTTATCAATAAGAAAATAGGCTTCCTGCAAACGTTTTTGTACTAACCAGCGATTAGGGGTTTCGTTAAAGATGGCTTTAAAATCGCGTTTGAATGCAGACAAACTTCGACCTGTTAAATAAGCGAAACGTTTTATAGGAACATTGAATTTATAATTGCGGTTCATAAATTCTTCAATGTTTATTTTTTCTGGTATGCCGTAGTTAAAAAGCACACCGGCAAGCTCGGGTTGATTTTGTAGAAGAATAATGAGCAGTTCTTCGTATTTCACATCTTCAAAAGAAGCATCAATTTTTCCAGAACTGTTGTAATAGGGTTTTAAAGAACGAATAAAGTCGGGCAGTAATCCGTTTGCTTTTATCTTTATAAACGTATCCGGCGATGTAGAATTAGTGGCTATGGCTAAATGCTTTTGCTGAAAATTCTTTAGAAACGCTTCATCAAAACAGAATACGATTGGTTCGAACGCGTCCTTCCCATTTTCAATTTTATATCTGGCTAACCGGCTTTTTCGGGCAATACAATATTCCCCTGTTTTGAAGGTATAACTTTTATTGCCATCATAACAATGTATGGCTCCTTTTGCCACGCAAAAAAAACATGGTCGGGAATGAATTGTTCTGATAAAATTTCAGTTGTGGGGTTTATCATTATATAATTCCATATTTAATCATACTTTCCATTGAAGCAAGAATAGCTTGTTCATTGGTTGCAATCGGTGTCCAACCTAAAAGCCTCTTCGCTTTGGCATTACTCACGTTGCGGTTAACTTTTAAGAACATGGCACCCGTTTTTGCTTGTGCATTAAATAAGGATGCAAAATTCAGAACCCAGTTTGGTACCGTTTTTAAAGACACTTTTGATGCAACATGGGGCATTTTATCTTTTAGCAGTCTGGCAATTTCGGGTATTAATATTTGCCCGTCTGCGGACGCAATAAAGCGTTGTCCGTTCGCACCAGGATCTACCATAGCACGAATGTGTAAATCAGCCACATCTCTTACGTCAACTATATTTAAAGGGATATGAGTAACAGCTTTCATAGAGCCGTCTAACAAATGCCTCAAGATATCAAAGCTACCTGAAATGTGTGCATTCAAAGAAGGTCCTAAAACGGCTACCGGATTGATAACACTTAATTCCAAATTACCAGGTCCTTTTTTAATAAAATTCCAGGCAGCACGTTCCGACAATCCTTTTGATTTTTCATAAGCTGACAAGCCTTTTAAATGGGGATCTGTCCAGTCATCTTCTGTTGTTTCTGTATTATTGTTGGTGTGGCTAAAGCCTACTGCACCGAAACTGGATGTTATTACCACGCGTTTTACGCCCGCGTTCCGTGCCAATTTCAATATGCGAAGCGTGCCTTCAACTGCCGGGCCATTGCTTCGTTTTCATCTTTCGGTATCTCAAAAAATACGGGTGATGCAACGCTTAATACATATCTGCAACCTTTCACTGCTTCATCCCAATTATCATCTTTTGTCAATGCTGCTTCAATAAATTGAAGATTGTCAAACAAAGTAACGCCACTTGTTTTCAGTGTTTGAATGACTTCCTCTTTTTTGTTCATTGAACGAAGTGTAGTCTTTACCTTGTACCCTTTTTGCAGTAATTGATAAATGCAATTTATACTGACAAAGCCTGCTCCACCTGTTACTAATGCCGTTTCTGAATTTTCCATTGTCTAAAATTTTACGCTGCGAAGTTCAAAATAAAATTTCTGGGCAACTTTCTTGTAACGTCCAAATTTGGTGTATTCAGCGGTCCAAATGCCGGATTGGTTTTGTGTGCGAAGCGGGTTCTTATATACTTGCCCCTGACGGCTCTGGTTTTCTGCTGTGCCGGTATTCGAAGTAAGCGGTGTTAGCCGGCAAAAACAGAAAACCTCTTCTTTTTATTGGTTTGTGTCACCGCAAACTGAAATACTTGCCAAGGTATTCAGGTCGGTGGGACACCAACCTGTAGGAAATGACCAGAAACAAATGCATTCCTTGCTATCGGTTTATTTCAACAAGCAGTGCCCATGGATCTGTAACAGCCAGAATGATGGAAAGTATAACCGCAGCAGCAAGCCAATAGTATCCCGTCCCGTTCCCGGCAAGAAGCATCGGTCCGGCAATGAGATACGGAACAGTCGCAACCTCGTAAACGGCCAGCTTGAAGAACCTGCCCACGCGGGGCGCATTCCTACCGGCTTTGCGGACATCACCGATGCTCCTGCCATTAGCGATAGCCCAGGTAATAAAGCCGACCCCTAACACAAAATATCCGTGCGTCGTTATGGACTGAACAGGTAGCAACATTAAAGAGGACACCGTGAGAACGGCCAGCAACAGGAGCATTCCTATCAGGGCAATATTTGCGAGGACGCCAATGGATATGATTTTGAGGTTCACAGAAACCCCGACAAACAGGAAACCCAATAAGGCAGCCGAAGCACCTAACTGGGCAAGGAAAAAATTAGTCCAGTCCATAATTGTTTTTTCGACTTTATGTTGGTTGTCGAACGATCTTCCGAGGGATTTGTATCTATGTTGCTGGCGAGCTTTCCTATTTCCAAATCAGTGTTAGGCAAATTTATATCAAAAGGCAATTTTTTCGTCAGATTATATTAACGGCAATTTTTTGCCTTGGCAAACACTTCTCTTTTTTAAGTGAAGAATTATTTTCCTCCAAACATTGCGAGCATTTTTTCAAGGGCATCTTCCGAATGCATCCGCTCACCATTTTCGAGCGATTGTTTGGCTGCCTTTGCGGC
>CAXTDO010000678.1:2667-3949 GCA_964242315.1 uncultured Flavihumibacter sp. | reverse complement strand
GGATTGATTCCGCCAACAGCGCCAAGCACATCCATTTGCTTCATAAATGCGATGCGACGTTCATCCATACCTGAGAAATAGGCTTCACTCATCTGCATCCCGGCATCTTTGGCAATGGTTGAAAGGTTTTCTTTCCGGGCATCTTTTGGTGCCATTGCTGATCCTATTCCTCCTATGGAAAGGGCTGATGCCAGTGTTGCGCTTTTCTTTATAAAGTTTCTGCGATTATCTTTCATGATTGTATGTTTAGTTTTATTGAATATTCAGTTGACTGCAAAACCTACAAGGTTAACCGCTAACCTATAAGGTTTTAAAAACCTTGTAGGTGAATGACAACATTTACTTATCCCACCATACCGCCGTTGTATACAAGTCAGGACCCTGTGCTGCAACGGCAGCATCGTAATTTTCTTTGTTGAGTGTTGCCTCACTAACGGGGTAACGCAGCCGCACCAGCATTTTACCGCCGGTGAAATTACCCGGATAATTAGGTGGCGTTAAAACGGGATAACCGGTTCGGCGTATCGCGGCAAATTCCTCAAAATTGTCGTACCACATAAAATGGGCAAGGTAAAACTGCGTATACAACTGCTGCATCTGCGCATCGAAAGTAGTGCCGTTTAACGGATGCGCCAGCAGGTAATTATCAATGGCTGTTTGTGAGATAGAAAAAGGCCCGCCACCAGGGAATAATACCTGCGCAGGAAAGATAGCCGTTGATTTCATGGAGGCATTAACAGCCGCATTGTAATGCGCAACAGCGGAACTGGCATCCCAACCCCTGAGTGAAGCTTCCGCAAGCAGGAACTCTACCTCTGCATAACTCTGAATAACTGTTGGTGCACTTAAACTTGCAATGGTACCGGTATTGGGCTCTGAGTAATCTACCGCCATGGCGCTGCTCCAAGAAGGAATAACCGTTTTAATGGTCGTTGCATCATAACCGTTAGGAAGCCCTTTTTGCAAAGCAGGATTGGTAGTAGTGGCCAACTTTGCCGCCTGCATCGAGAGAATATTACCTTCCCACAAAGTAGCATAAAACGGCAGCCTGGGATCGTTATAGCTTACCAGGTAATCGATCAAAGTTTTGGAAAGCTTTACCGGGCCCCTGCCCTGGTTCGATTCGGGAAAGCTTTCCCGCTTCAGTTCGGCAGCGTCCCTGTTTTCTGAATTGGTAGATCCCGGCGCGTGATCTACTTTAGCCATGTCGGCATTGCTCTTCATCACACCGCCGGCAATGGCTTTCTGTACCCACTCCTTCGATTTGGCCGCGTCTACCTGG
>CAXTDO010000678.1:0-2657 GCA_964242315.1 uncultured Flavihumibacter sp. | reverse complement strand
TTTTGATTTGGCTGCATCCACATTACTCATCCTCCTGCCCAACCGTAACATTAATGAGTAGGCGAAAGTTTTCCATTTGGCAGTATTACCGGCATATATGATATCGGCTGAGCCGAATGAAGGCTTGGCGGGATCTAACCGGCTGATAGCCGTTTGCAGTTCCGAAAGCATCAAAGGATAAATTTCTGATTGCTTATCATATTTGGGTTTGAAAGTGCCGTTAATAAAACCCAGTCCTGCTTCCCTGTAGGGAACATCGCCATAGATATCGGTAGCGCGGTGCAATACAAATACCCGCCAGATGCTGCCAATAGCATAATAGTTGATCATATCAGGCTTGTCTTTTGTCAGGGAAAGCATCTGCACCAGTTCCTTCAGGTGAATGGAATAGATGGTTTCAAACAAATCGCCAAACTGCCCGTTCTCGAAATTTTTATCGCCCGACCAGTTGGTGCCGAGTGATGCCATGTACTGATTGGTACCAGCAAAATATTTAATACTCACGCGGTTTCTGTCATTGGTTCCCACGCCGGCTGTTCTCACCTCGCTCATCGTAAAAAGATTTCCGATAACCGGATCGGTATAAACATTTGGATTTGTATTAAGCTCATTAAAGCCTTTGTCGCAGGATGTGATCAGGAACACTGCAACAAGCAGCAGGCTGCATCCTGACACCCTGTTAATAAAATTTGTTCTCATAAAATTCATATGATTTTTTTAATGATGACATACCATCAACCTGTTAATACTAAAATTTAACCTGCAGGCTCAATCCGTAACTGCGTGCGGTGGGCAATCCGAAATTTTCGAGGCCCTGCGCGTTACCGTTACTATAGCTGGATTCGGGATCAATATTTCTTGCCGTATTATACAGCAGCAATAGGTTGCGTGCCACGAACGACAGGCTAAGCGATTGTATAGGCGCTTTTCCGAGAATACTTCTTGGAAAGGTATAACCAAGAATCACCTGGCGAAGTTTGATAAAATCAGCATCGGTAACAAACTGGTCGGTGAGCGTTGCCCATATGGTAGAGTAATAGGTTTGCGCAGAAACATTACCGGTATAAGGATTACCATTCTGATCAACGCCGGATACGGGAATCCCTTTTTCCCTCACGCCACCTTCCACAGTCCGCTTGTCGAGGCCAAACTGTGTGGCATAGGCGTTGGTGGCGGAATATACCTGGGCGCCAAACTTTCCATCTATCAGAAAGCTGAAGTTGAAACTTTTATAGCTGAAATTATTGCTGATACCCGCAGTGTACGGGGGAACCCCTTGTCCTAACGGTACCAGGGGGCTTTGCAATGGTATGCCGGTGGCGCTGTTATATACTATCTGGCCCTTTGCATCTGTGCGTGCGCGGTTGCCTGCGATCACCCCAAACGGCATTCCCTGAAAATGGTAAATGCCGCCATTCTGCGTGCGCGTGGTAGCGCCTGGAAGAAACAGAGAAGTTAACCCGTCTGCAATTTTTATAACGGTGTTTTTATTATAGGCAGCGTTGAAGCTTACGTCCCAACTGAATGCCGCATGTTTGATCGGTGTGCCTGTTAATAATAATTCTATTCCCCTGTTTTTTATCTTGCCTACATTCAATGCAACGCTGCTGTAACCGGATGAAAAAGGAACAGATGCGGCTACAATATCGTTTGTGGTAGTTCTGTCGTACAGTGTTATGTCAACCCCCAGCCTGCTGTTGAAAATACGGGTCTCCAGGCCTATTTCCGAAGTGGTAGAAGTGTAAGGGGTAAGCTTGTTTGGAATGGTAGTGTTGGTAATATTCATCAGCGTAGCTCCGTTGATATATTGCTGCGCCTGTGCGGTGTAAGTAAGATCCAGACCGTAAGGACTGGGAGCCCCGCCACCCACCTGTGCCCAGGAGCCGCGTAACTTTCCATAACTCAACCACGAAGGTTTGCTCTGCCATGCATTGGAAAACAAAAAGCTCAAACCTACTGATGGATAGAACAAATGGTTGTTTGCAATATCAAGTGTGGAGAACCAGTCTTCGCGACCGGTAAGATTAAGATACAGCAGGTCGTTATAACCAATATCGGCAGACCCAAATAACGAGTTGATGGCAAGCTGGCTGTAGTTCTGAGTGAAAGTCTGGCTGCTGCCGTTTGAAATAAAATACTGAAAGGGCACATTAAAGAAACCGCTGCTGAGTGTTACTCCGTCGTAGGTATTTTTCATCTGGTTACCGCCGGCCAGCACATTCAGGGAGAATTTGCCAAAGCTTTTTGTTAAACCAATCAACGCTTCCGAATTGGTTTCATTGCTTAGTATCTGGTCTGTTGTCATGCTGCCACGGTTGTTGAAAGCAAGACCGGTAGGCTCGATATTATTTGCTTTGATATTAAAATAGTCTATCCCGATGCGTGCCCTTGCATACAGCCAGTCTGTAATATTGTACCTTAAACTAAACGAACCGATGAATCTTCTTCTTGTATCGCTGTTGGTGATTTTATTGATAGCGAAATATGGATTGGTGGAATAGATATAATCGTTCCAGAGTGTTTCATAACCATTGGCATCGTATCCCGGCGCCAGGGTTCTTACGTCTATATTTGTTCCGATAAGTTGTGCGCCGGCGTTTGGATTTTTTTGGAAATCTGCGGTGAAGGTGCGGTTGCCGGTTGATTCGATATTATAC
>CAXTDO010000677.1:0-3951 GCA_964242315.1 uncultured Flavihumibacter sp. | reverse complement strand
GCTGCTACTAAGGCAAGCGGATGCTCCGGAACCACTCCAATTGAAGCACCGGGCAGGTATTCTATATTTTCCGCTTCAATTTCGATATGATACGTTTCTTTGGCGGAGCCCCGGTCATTCAGATTTATGTTTGTTAGTACTTTGCGTGCGTGGGTTTTCTTACCACCGGATTTTTTTGTGGTTACGGGAGCCGGTGCTGACACCCCGTTGCCATTCTGATGCAAGGCCTGTAAAGCGTTTGAAAACCACGCATTGGCATCCTCTTCATATTCAACATCACATTTTTGTAAAGGAAGGATGCGGCTTCCTCCATGTTTTTGCAGCTGTTCGTCTACATCTTCTCCCGTTTTGCAAAATAGCGGGTAAGAGGTATCTCCTAATGCAAGTACGCTGTATTTAAGTTTATTTAATTCGTAACCGTTCTGAAAGAGATGGTCGTAAAACTTTTTTGCTGCTGCAGGTGGTTCACCATCTCCGTGGGTGCTTATTATTGAAAAAAAGTATTCTTCTTTTGTAAGATCGGTAAGTTTGTATTGGTCAAGACTCACCACTTTTGCATTGATGCCGTTCTTTTTCGCTTTGGCTGCAAAAGTAGTTGCCAGCTTTTTAGAGTTCCCTGTTTCCGTACCGTATACAATGGTAATCTTGTTAACGCCGTTTTTAGCAGAAGCAATTTCCTGTGGCTTGTTACCGGCAGCATGAAAAATTACTGCGGATAAATAACCATTCATCCATACAATTTCATCCTGTGTAGAGCTGTTTATTAAATCCTGTAAAGCCTTTAGTTTAGCTTCTCCTAACATGTTGGTATCATTAATTTCAAAGTTCAAGATTTAGATTTTAGCATTCTTTAGCCAGATAGATAATTGTGATTCCAGGTTTGTACAAGCAGCAAAAAGTTAATAACAATTATGCCACCCCTTCAGGGTTCGCGTTTTATAATTTTATCATTGGCTATAATCATTTTACCCCTTCGGGGTTAACTTGCCTAATACCTCATACCTGACGGCTGACAGCTACTGAATCATACACGCTCCCACGGTAACATTGCTCGTTTCGTCAATCAGTATGGCACCGCCATTTTCCCTGAGATTCTTGTAAGAATCATAGGGGATGGGACTGGCTGTTTTAATGGTAGCTTTAATAATATCGTTAAGCTGTGCCTGCTCCGTGTTATAGTCTTTTTGAAGACTGTTGACGTCGAGCTTATAATCGATGCTTTTTACTACCGCTCTTACAATGCGGCTGTTGATCTGAAGCAGGTATTTTTTCCCGGGAACCAGTGGTTTGTTGTCCATCCAGCAAAGGAGCACTTCCAGATCCTGCGACACCTGCGGCTGGCTTTCAGAATGTACAATTAAATCGCCCCTGCTGATGTCGATGTCATCTGCCAGATGCAGTATGGCGCTTTGAGGTGCGTAAGCTTCATCTGTTTCTTTTCCGCCCACTTCAATATTAGTGATGTGGCTTTCTATACCTGCCGGCAGCACGGTCACTTTATCGTCTTTGCGATACACGCCGCTGATGATCTTTCCTGCATATCCGCGGTAATCGTGTAATTCAGCGGCTTGCGGCCGGATTACAAACTGAACGGGAAAGCGTGCATCTGTATGATTAAGATCCTGATCCAATGGCACATTCTCCAGGTAATGCAACAGTGATTCTCCTTCATACCAATCCATAAATGCCGACCTGTCAACAATATTATCACCATTCAATGCACTGATAGGAATATAAGAAACATCTTTCAATCCTAATGACGTAGCTACGGAAGCGTAGTCAATAACGATGTTGTTATAAACATCTTCAGAGTATTCCACCAGGTCCATTTTATTGATGGCAATAACGATATGTGGTATATTTAATAAAGAAGCTATGATAGAGTGGCGGCGTGTTTGTTCTACTACGCCGTTACGCGCATCTACCAGTATGATCGCCAGCTCTGAATTGGAAGCGCCGGTGACCATGTTACGTGTGTACTGAATATGCCCTGGTGCATCAGCGATTATGAACTTTCTTACGGGAGTGGAAAAATATTTGTAGGCTACATCAATGGTAATACCCTGCTCTCTTTCAGCGCGCAGTCCATCGGTGAGCAGGGCAAGATCGATCTCACCATCTTTTTTATTCTTTGTTTGTCTTTCTATGGCTTCGAGGTGATCTATGAGTATTGATTTACTATCATATAGCAGGCGCCCGATCAAGGTGCTTTTGCCATCATCCACGCTGCCGGCGGTAATAAATCGAAGAATATCCATTTTAATTATGAATGATTAATGGTTAATGATTAACGGTGGTTGCATTGTGTTGAAACAGGCTTTTAAAAATAGCCGCTCTTTTTTCTGTCTTCCATGGCGGCTTCCGATACCTGGTCGTCTATCCTTGTTTCACCCCGTTCGCTTGTTTTGGTGGCAATGATTTCTGTAATGATGTCATCTATATTTGACGCGGTGGATTCTACGGCGGCGGTACAGGTCATATCACCGACGGTTCTGTACCGGACTTTTTTAGTAATCACTGTGTCTGTGGAGTCAAGCTGTATGAAATCTGAAACGGCTACCAGTTGTCCCTGGTGTTCGATTACATCGCGGTTATGAGCAAAATATATGGAAGGAAGGTCGATTTTTTCCCGGCGGATATAGTTCCAGATGTCCAGTTCTGTCCAGTTACTGATAGGGAATACCCGAACGTTTTCTCCTTTGTGTATCCTGCCGTTGTAAGTGTTCCATAATTCCGGGCGTTGCAATTTGGGATTCCACTGGCCGAATTCATCTCTTACAGAGAAGATTCTTTCTTTGGCACGGGCCTTCTCTTCATCACGGCGTGCTCCACCGATGCAGGCGTCAAACTGAAATTCCTCGATGGTATCCAGTAAAGTAAAGGTTTGGAGAGCGTTGCGGCTGGCGAACTTGCCTTTCGGTTCAGAGAGATTTTTGGCTTTGATAGTGTCTTCCACATTCCTCACGATCAACTTTTCACTCAAACCGGCAACCATGTTATCCCTGTAATCTAAAGCCTCTTTAAAATTATGACCCGTATCTATGTGTACCAGCGGAAAAGGAAACTTCCCGGGTCTGAAAGCTTTTAATGCCAGGTAAACCAGTGTTATAGAATCTTTTCCACCTGAAAAAAGCAGGGCCGGACGTTCGAACTGCCCTGCCACTTCACGGAATATATGAATAGATTCTGATTCCAGCTGGTCAAGATAATCTGTATGGTACTTACTCATGTTTGTTGTTTTTGACATTGCATGCTTCAATTCCGTTCTGCACTCTAATTTACCACTCTTTCATGCAAGCCACATTCTTTTTTGCTTTCATCTTCCCACCACCATCTTCCGGCGCGAAAATCTTCTCCCGGCCTGATAGCCCTGGTGCATGGCGCGCATCCAATGCTCACAAAGCCTCTGTCGTGCAATGGATTGTAGGGGATGTTATACTTTTTTATGTATTCTTTTACCTGTTCAAACGTCCAGTAAAGCAATGGGTGAAATTTTATCACCTGGTTTACCTCATCCCATTCAATCATTTCCAGGTCTTGTCGTGCGATAGAATGCTCTGCCCTAAGTCCGGTTACCCAGACAGCATTTCCCCGCAAGGCACGGCTCAATGGTTCTACCTTGCGGATGTGACAGCAAGATTTTCTGTTCTCCAGGGATTCGTAAAAAGCATTTGGGCCCTTGCTACTTACAAAATTCTGAATGTCCTTAGTATCAGGATAATAAGCGGTAATATTTGTATGGTAACGTTCGTTGGTGCTGCTCCACACAGAAAAAGTTTCAGGGAAGAGGCGGCCGGTCTCGAGTGTGAAGATGCTGATGCCCGCATCGTTGTCGCCAGTGCCTCTAAGAAGAGGAGCACTTAATATATCCTGGGTAATTACCTGGTCTTCATAACTGAAGCTGGAAGAGACAGTTACTTTTCCCGGAAATCTCTGAGTCATCAGCTGTAA
>CAXTDO010000676.1:0-3957 GCA_964242315.1 uncultured Flavihumibacter sp. | reverse complement strand
CTTATGCAGTACTTGGTACACCCGATGAAGGTTTCATCATAACAGGGTCTAGTTCGAGCACTGACGGAGACGTGCAATTACCACTGACGATTCAACAATCGGGAGACTACAATGGCCTTAACAGTTGGACACTCAAAATAAATGCAATGGGTGATACCGTGTGGAAGAGAATAATTGGAGGTTCGGGAACAGACATCACCCGATCTATAGCCCAACTTACAGATGGTCAACTTATTTTAGCAGGACAAACAGACAGTCACAATCGTGTTTTTGCCTCCGCTCCGAATGGCAATAACGCCTGGTTGTTAAAGATGGACCTAGGGGGATTCCATCCATTGAGCCAAACCCAGGGAGGCTTTGATACGGATCTCGCAAATTCTGTATGTGCAACGGCTGATGGAGGGTTTGTGTTCGCCGGTCAGACTGAGAGCTTCTTTTTTACTGTTGCACAACAGGGTAAAACTGATATTTGGGTTGTGAAATTATCGGATGGAGGCAATATCGTATGGCAAAAAAAATTGGGTGGCTCCGACAACGACATGGCTTCCTGTATTGTGTCAACTCAAGATTCTGGTTTCGTGATAGCAGGGAGTACTTATAGTCATGATGGAAATATAAACGGAGCACACGATTTGTCAGGGAAGACAAGTGATCTGTGTTTATCACGATTGGATAAGAGCGGCAGGTTGGTATGGATAAAGACATTTGGAGGTTCAGGAAACGATGTTGGAAATGCTGTCATCGCTACATCAGACGGCGGATTTTTAGTAGCCGGGCAAACAAGTAGTACCGATGGTGATGTAACAGTATCCAGAGGTGGCTCTGACGCGTGGGTATTAAAAGTTGACGCGAGAGGTAATAAACAATGGCAGCAGTCCATCGGTGGATCTGGAACTGATGTTGCTTACGCACTTGCAGAGATACCTGGAAGAGGATACATCATGGTAGGCTCCACTACCAGCAAAGACGGAGATATTCTTTTTAATCATGGTGGCAGCGATGTGTTGGTGGCTACTTTTAAAAGTGATTATTAATTGTTATTTCCAATTTTAAAACAACCTTATTTTTAATCGATCCAAGTTGCACTCCATGATCAAAACGCTCAGCCTTATCCTGTTTACAATATTCACCATCAAAGCCTACACGCAAGACAGTTTACAATTATTCTACATCGGTAAAATCGCCTTAACCAAATCCGATTCAGCCAATATTGTGCAATGCAAAAAAACGGAGTACAAAAGTGTGTCGCTTGAAATAAATTTATTTGGTAAAAGCGGCAATACACAAACGCTGTACGCTACAGGCAAGGATTATCGCTGGTGGAAAGACAGCGTGTTTTTTTCTTATAACGTTCCGGCAGCGTTGTACAGGCAAAACGATTCTATTATCATCCATCCTACTTTTCAAGTTGCCTGCGCGGGATTAAAAGGCAACCGGGGCATTGAAAATATAGAAGCAGAAGGAAAAGAAAGTACGGTAAGAAATATTATACTGAAATTTATATCCAATCCACCCGGGGCAAGCGTATACCTGATCCCGAAAATGATCTGGGAAAGAACACCGGCACTCAGCAAAGCAAAGAACGAAACCCTGCTGGGCCATTATGCCATTTACAGCGGAACTACCCCGGTTCAGTCAACTGCACAGGAGTATGTGTACATTGCGTTGTTCCGGTACAATAACCAGTATGTTCCTGTGGAATGCAGTCCCACACATTTCAACCGGGTTGATTCTGTTTATGCCAATTTTCCCAAACGATGAGCAGCCTGCAAAAAATTTATAAATGGGCGTCAGCCAGTGTTGCTTTGATTCCCGGCTTCACGGTAATCCTCACTGACCTGGGCACACCGCCCAACATCTCTAAAGTAGTATACGGTGGAATTATAGAAGCCTGCGGAGCTTTTACATTTCTGCTCTTGTACCTGAACCGCAAGAAAATTACTGCTATTCCTGAAGCAAAAGTTAACAGGGTTTCTATCATCCTGTTCATCTTGTTCCTGGTATCGCTATTGTGTTATGTGCTGCTTTTCAACAGCCAGGTGGTCTACAGCAGCAAGTACGACCTGAAGCTATTTTTCCCGTTCTGGTACAAAGAAGACCTACGGTACATAGTGTCACAGGCGGGAAGTAAATTAAATGCCATCACTTCTTACGGACCGCAAGCCGTTTCAGATGCCATTACCAACTCGCAGCCCTATCTCGAAATTACCAGCGCGCTGTTTACTCTTTTGTATGTGTCTGTTTTTGAATATCTGGTGATCGGCTTTGGCCTTCCGGGATTTAAAGCTTCTGATGCAAACGATCTTAATGAACTTAAATAAATTATTTTTAAATAGCTTCCTTGTTTAGCAAGATAGAAGGTTGACAGCAGGGTGCTGATACATACCTGGAAAAGCCCTTTAACAAAGAAGAGTTGCCGGTTAGGATAAAGAAGTTGCTGGAGACGCGTAAAAATCTGCAACAGTATCATCTTAAGAAAGCCGGCATTTATAGAGATAGATCTGCAAAACCGGTTACTGTTCCAAATAAAATAAGCGATCATGCCATAGAAAATAGCTTTGTAAAAAAAGTGAGAGAAGCGGTGGAAGAAACTTTGACGGATGAATTTTACCGTCGAGAAATTATGTACGTACAACACCGGCAAAAAACAATTTTCAAAATATTCCCCGATTAAGCAATTTGTTTATAACAGGTTAACAATTTCGTTTCAAGATATGGTTTCGACAGTTTCTCATATTTTTTATTAGTCCGGTCTAAATGTTATTGAATTAAGTAAAATACAATACTCCCGGTCATTCTTAGTTCCGCTGACAAATTTTCCAGTATTACCCAGTGATGTATCTGTTACCGCAATGTGATCGTAAGACGTACAAAACATCCTTACCTGATAAATTTATATGACAGCGTAGCGCCGGCCTTTTGTACCTGAACTATGTACATGCCGGCTGGCTGTGTATGTAAACTAATTATTTTGCCTCCTGTTGCTTTGTCAGTAAGAATAGTCTTACCGGCTGCATCAAAAATTGAATATTGATAAAATGCATCAACCGGTTGCAGGATATACAATTGCCGGCTGTTGTTATCGTAATAACAAACCCCTGTTTTTCCTGAATATAACACCCGGTTGATATTGGAGTAACTGATACCACCATCAAGCGAAATCATTTTAAGCCTGTAGTAATACTGACCGTAAGCATTTAATTTGTCCTCTGTCTGGTATGTTGTCATGGATGAGTTGTTCAATGCATTTCTTACATCCACATCTTTAAATGGTTCCCCGTTATATGAACGTTGAACGATACATTGCCTGATGTCTTCTGATAAAATTTTCCAATTAATAAGAACTGTGTTATTATTATCTATCCTTGCATCGAATGAAAGCAATTGCTGTGGCAAAGCCACATTCGGCTTCAATACCTGCGAAGAGAGGAATGCATCTTCAGTGTAATCCGTTACAACAATACCTGGTTGATTTTCATACGTCTCAGCATTTCTGAACCTGGTAAACCTGTAATCTTTTAATAACGGTTCTGTTTGGGCAGTGTAGGCGAAAGAAGTAAGACTGTCTTTGTATATATCCAGATCCTGCATTGTTTCGTAATAAGGAGTGGCCAGGCGAAATACTCCTTTTGCACTTAAGGTTGAATCATACACAACGCCCAGTCCGTCGTTTGTACCGTCGAAATATATCATAAACGTATCAACTTTTGTAGCATTATCAATAAAACCGGTAAAAATGATATTGCCATTAGCTCTTTTCTTTGCATTAGAGGCAATGAAATTAGCAATAGGTTTGTATGTTTCTATTAACCCGGAACTGTCCAGTTTAAAAATGTAGTTTTTATTAAGATCCATAGAAGGGATAACCATCTTTTTATCCCAGTAGAAAGACTGGTTTCCGTTTCCGGCTCTGGTAGCATTACCGGTAACATATATTTTAGCGTTACTGCTAAAAAC
>CAXTDO010000675.1:0-3961 GCA_964242315.1 uncultured Flavihumibacter sp. | reverse complement strand
GGATTTACCCTCTGTGCTTTGTGTGCCTCGGCCAATCCTTCTGCAAAATGATGTTGTGATAAGTAAATAAGCGATTTGTAAACGAGTGCGTTGAAATTAGAGGTGTCAATTTTTAAGATCCTGTTTACACTTATCATTGCTGCTTTATCATAGTACATGTAATTGCCTGTTTCACGGGCTTCCTGTATGTATATCGCAGCTAATCTTATCAGGGCTTTCCTGTCATCAGGCGCTGATTTTAAAATGGCAATCAAATCGTTTGATTTTTTTTGTGCCGCTCTCCATTCTATGGTATTGGCTGCTGCGCCTTTACGTGGAAGCAGTTCATACACCATAGCTTCCTTTTCTTTTTCTTTCCGGTTATAGTTAGAAATAATCCCAATAACTGCAATGCAGAAAATAATAAGGCAAATAACATAAATATTTTTCTTTTTCATTTTTAAGATATAATGTTAGAAATATTTTGTAACGAATGAATCGGAGTTAATGCTGACCTTTAAAATCATATAACCCGGTTATCAGGCCGGGTTATATGATTGATAAAAGTTTTAATTTATCTGCAACATGTAATCTTATTGTTTAACGATCTTTTTAGTTTCCATTCTTACACCATTTATTTCCACAGTTACCAGATAAGTGCCTTTGGGTAATCTGGAAATATCGAACTCAGCCGTACCATCAGTAGCAATTTTAGAAAGTAATCTTCTTCCATTTATATCAAACAGGTTAACTACAGAGCCTGGCTGTTTTGAATAAATTTTTATTAAATCAGAAGCGGGGTTAGGTAATATGCTGATAGCATTCTGACTCTCAAACCGCACAGTTTTAATTACAGAATAGGTAAACTTGCCATCAATATCTATCTGCCTGATTCTATAATAATTGGTACTGTTTAATGAAGGAGCGGTATGTACAAATTCATAAGTACCTCTTGCTATACTGGTAGCTTTTACTCTTCCGATTTCGCTATATTTTAAGCCATTGGGGCTATACTCGATTTCGTAATATTTATTGTTTATTTCGTTTGCCACATGCCATCTTAAATTTACCTGCTTACCATCTTTTTCCGCAACAAAGCTTACCCAGTTAACCGGAAGAGGTATTAAAGTGCCAGTGTATGAATCGCCGATAAAACCTCTCCATGGCGTTTGAACAAACGGAAATTCGGCCCTGAATGTAGTGTCATTAGTTGTTACTCCGGCATTAAAGCCTAAAACACTTTCAGGTTGGGGCGTTACCGGACTGGGGCTGTCAGCCGGATAGTAATCAGCGTACCATAAACCGATAGCTGCCAACACAACACCTGAAACGGCCTGTAACTCGATAGTAGTTACATCGTCTTCCAGCCTCCTGCCATTAGGAAACCCATCCATATTGGGTATAAACTGAAGCGAAGCATCTGTATTGTATAAAGGGTCGGTAAGGCCTAACACTGCTGCCTGTATGATACCCAGTGAACTGAACTTGGGATCATTTCTCGGCGTTACAGGAACAGCCATATTTAAACGCAGCATGTCGCCAAGGGTAGGCAGGAAGTTATTGATAAAAGGTTTACCTGCAGCCAGCGGATTACCATTTTTACCTGTTGCCAGTTGGTAAGGTATCAGGTTTGGAACACCGGTATAAAATATGGGTAAAAGATCAACGGCCCTAGGGCTCACATTATCCGGAAGTAGAATGGTACCATAATTTTCATCATCCAATGCCGTACCTGCAACAGCTTCAGATCCTTTTAAATCATACAATCCCTTATGTCCGTTTCTGAAGTCATAGGCACCTAATGAATTTGACTGAATGCGCAACGCACTTAACCCTGGTACTTCACTTCCATATTGCGAGTCATCCATGTACAGCGCTAATTCAGGATTATTAAAAAATGGTATATAATTACCTTCATTGGCGGTATTTGTAACAACCGAGTTCCACTTGTCTTTTTGCCCGATAGGAATGACAGCTTCATTCGTTAAAGGCATGCCCAGGCGTGATACCTGGATGAAATTACCAGATGTTATTGCAGCACCTCCCGTAGTATCGAAAGTTGCCATTACAGGACGGCTTGCACTTGCCCAAACACCGATAACAAAAGCAGGATCTAAAATATTGGCAGCTTCGGAAGCCGACATGCCATCTTTTTGCAGGTAAGAAATAGGCACTTCAATTGCTATGGAATGCACATTGAATTTAGCAAGTCCATCCCTTCCGGGAACTCTGAAATTACCTACATCGAATGCTCCGCCTAAATCAACAAAGAAAGGGTCATCTCTTGGTCCGCAAAAAACTCTTTCTCCCGTACTGGCAATTCTTATCGTATTTGCAGCAATTGTTTCATACTGATTTCCTATTCCAACAGTAGGATTTTCTATAGATCTGGGACCGATGTTGTTGGGTGGAACTGGTCCGTCGCTGATGATAGTAGTAAACGTTCCATGAATACCACGCTCTAAAGTATACGTAGTTTTTAGGTTTTGCTTATTAAGCCGTATGTTGAAAAAAGTGGATGAATCATCATCTGTTACATTAAAAGTAAAACGGTAAGTGATATCGTCACCTGTTGTTAATGCAGAGTTTTTTACATGAATCTCATATCGTATATTTTGTCCGAAATTATAATAATTCGGTCCTCCCTGGGGTAGCTCAAAGGGAATATAGTCAGCAATCAATACAACTTTATTTGTATCAACCGGACTTCTGAAAGCATACACATCCGTATTATCTGCTAAGGGATCATAAGCTATAAGCGGGGCTTCTCTATGAGATGAAGCTAAAGCTGTGGTTTGATGAATTGTCAAACAAACCAAAACGGCTGTAAAGAGTTTTATAAAATTTTTCATAATTCTTTTTTGATTTGTTAGAACCTTGGTTGTAATGTATAATCGAAGCCTCTCCATGGAGTTTGCACATAAGGGAAAGCAGCTTTTAAAGTGGTATCGTTCTTAGTTGGCCCGGAAGTAAACGTTAGTACACTTAAAAGTTGGGGAGTTACCGGACTGGGGCTGATACCCGGCTTGTAATCATCGTACCATAAACCGATAGCTGCCAGAGCAACCCCTGATACAGCCTGCAACTCGATAGTAGTTACATCGTCTTCCAGCCTCCTGCCATTAGGAAACCCATCCATATTGGGTATAAACTGAAGCGAAGCATCTGTATTGTATAAAGGGTCGGTAAGGCCTAACACTGCTGCCTGTATGATACCCAGTGAACTGAACTTGGGATCATTTCTCGGCGTTACAGGAACAGCCATATTTAAACGCAGCATGTCGCCAAGGGTAGGCAGGAAGTTATTGATAAAAGGTTTACCTGCAGCCAGCGGATTGCCGTTTTTACCTGTTGCAAGCTGATATGGTATCAGGTTTGGAACACCGGTATAAAATATGGGTAAAAGATCAACTGCCCGCGGGCTCACATTATCCGGTAATAGAATGGTACCGAAAATTGCATCATCCAATGCCGTACCTGCAACAGCTTCAGATCCTTTTAAATCATACAGACCCTTATGCCCGTTTCTAAAATCATAAGTGTTTAAAGATTTTGATTGAATACGCAATGCATTCAACGATGGTACCGCACCTCCATACTTTGAGTCATCCATGTACAAGCCTAATTCAGGGTTTTTGAAAAAAGGAATGTACTGACCTTCTTTAGTGCTGTTTGACATTACCGTATTCCATTTATCTTTTAAGCCCACAGGGATCACCACTTCATTAGTCAGCGGCATACCCAGGCGTGAAACCTGTACCCAGTTTCCCGAGGCACCTCTCGCACCATCCGCAGCAATTGTTTTAATCTGCTGGCGGCTTGCGCTTGCCCAAACGCCGATAACAAAAGTCGGGTCTAAAATACTGGTAGCCTGTAAGGTGGTCTTGCCATCTATTTGCAAACTGCTAATTGGAATCTTTAAAGCGATGCTATGCACATTAAAACGTGCAAGACCATCTTTAGTAGGGTTAGTGGTGTTGCC
>CAXTDO010000674.1:0-3963 GCA_964242315.1 uncultured Flavihumibacter sp. | reverse complement strand
CCTGATGGAGGAAGGAAAGTCCGGACAGCATAGAGCAATGTACCGGTGAACAGCCGGGCTGATGTTCGTTCATGGAAACAGGTTTGAACATTGGATAGATAGTGCCACAGAGAATTACCGCCTGATGTTCAGGTAAGGGTGAAAACGTAGGGTAAGAGCCTACGTCCCGGTGCTGGCAACAGGCCGGGAGGGTAAACCTTGCATGCTGAAATGCCATGTATATTCCGGTTGGTATTACGATAATTTGTTATCATAATACCGGTGAGTTGCTCGTTCATTGTGATTGCCTGAAAGGGCAGTCGGGCCGGGAAGGGTAGGCAGAAAGAGGTGCTGAGCAATCAGTATCCCAGATAAATGATAGTTTAGAAACAGAATCCGGCTTACGAGTTTGTAGTTTTTTTTGAGCTAGGGTTGACCAAAAAAAGAGGGAACGACCTGTGACACTACCTTTGTTTTATAATACTCCCTATATAACCACCCGCTTCCATCATCCAGGCAATACCCAGGTGAACGAAAAGGCCTCCGGCAATTGAGCCTGTTCTTAACACAACAATACCCAGTATCATTCCGCCAAAAAAAGATGAAATACATTCCGCAAGAGGCTTGCCAAAATGGATACTGCAATAAAAAACTGCCATCGGCAGAATTGCTTCCTGTCCTGCATAGCGCACAAACGCCAGGACAAGAAATCCCCTGAAAAATAATTCAATAGTCACGAAATCAATTCCGTAAGAAAGTTCGAAGAGCAGTTTTTGCACCCATGGGCTGCGGCTCTCAGGCAGAATGAAGAATATTCTCTTCATTTTCGGATAGGTGTTGAGAAAATCATGCTGTGCTGAAGCCCACGAGATGAGCGGGATCATGATCAGTAACATCAGCAGGTAAGGCCTCCAGTTAAAACCCTTTAATGTTGTGCCGAAGAACGGTTCTTCGTATGAAGCAAGCCACCAGACCAGAAGCAGTGGAATGAGTACTAAAATTAATCTCGACGGAAGGTTTAATATAATGCCATAATATTTCCCCCATAAACCACCAACAGACCGTTCAATTGATTGTGAAAGCCCGCTGAATGAAACCTTTAAAGCAAAAATAGCCGGGGCTATAACGATCAGCAATAACAATGACTTTAAGCCTGTTACATGGATTCCCTTCAGTAAAATCAGAGCCAGGTAAGGAACAAAGAAAGCACAGAAATAAACCAGGTAGAACCCTGCGAAGCGTTGAAAAAAACCCGTGATGTTGTAAAGTATCAGTGGTTCGATGCCATACCGGTAATTCAGGAAGATAATGAGGGCGGCATACATGAAACAAAATGCCAGCAGGAGAGGATGAACACTTTTGAAAAAATCTTTCAGGTAAGATACAAAAACGAGCATTGGGTAAATTAAGAACGGAACAGATCAACTGCCTGTAAAAGACAATTTCATTTTCTCCAGCAGGTTGGTATCGATCATTTTAACTGCCAGCCGTATCATATTCATAAAAGCTTTTGCATGAGAAATGCCATGCCCAATGATAACGGGTTTGGAAACGCCCAGCACAGGGGTGCCACCATAATTCTCGTGATCAAAACGAAGGAAAAAATCATCATCAATATTTTTCCGTGAAGCGATCTCATACAGCGATTCGGCCATTTTAAGGATGATGTTACCGGTGTAACCATCACATACCATTACATCGGCCTTATCCATTAATATATCCCTCCCTTCAATATTTCCGATAAAGTTAATCTGGTTGTTTTCTTTAAGCAGGGGATAGGTGGCCTGCATCAGTAAGTTTCCCTTACCTTCTTCCTCGCCAATGTTTATCAATCCAACCCTGGGATTGTTTATTCCCAAAATATATTGGGCGTAAAGAGAACCAAGGATTGCAAACTGGTTAAGATGCTCAGGCTTGCAATCTGCATTCAGTCCTACATCTAACACCAATCCCGAGCTGCCGTCTTCTTTTGGTGCGATGGAGGAAATGGTAGGACGCAGCACTCCTTCAATAGCCTTAATGCTGAACAAAGCCCCTACCATCATTGCTCCGGTATTACCGGCGCTTACGAAAGCATCAATTTTGCCAAGGGCAAGATATTTAAATCCTAATGCTATGGAAGAGTGTGACTTTTCTTTTAAAGCCTTTGTAGGATGCTCGTGCATTTCAATAACCTGGTCGCAGTGCACCAGCTCGTAGGAATTGTTAGGTACTTGGTGTTCTTCAAGAAGTGGCCTTAACAAATCATGGTCGCCGAATAAAAAAATTACAGCCGGAATATGAATATCAGACAGGAATAGTAAAAGACCTTTTACGGCTTCAACCGGGGCGTAGTCTCCACCCATCATGTCTAAACCTATATTCATAGTAGTTGCCTTCAGTGCTGACAATAAAAAATTCCAGGTTCCACAGTGTCTGGTAAAGATACTGTGGAATCCGGAATTCGGTGAAAGGAACAAGTTATTTCTTAACGGCAGCAGCTATTTCTGCTACAACTTTTCCTCTGTAATATAATTTGCCTTCGCTAACGTGTGCACGATGACGAACATGTAATTCACCTGTAGTGCTGTCTATGCTTAAGGTAGCACTTTTGGCCTTATAGTGTGTTCTTCTTTTTGCACTGCGTTGTTGCGAATGTCTTCGTTTTGGATTAGGCATAACTCAACAATTTAACAATTAATAAAAATGTGCTGATTTTATTCAGCTATCTAAGTCTTTGAATTTTTCAAGTCCTTTCCAGACGGGATTACCAGCCTTCTCGTTATCGCCGTTCATTCTTTTCAGCATTTCCAACACGTCCTTGTTGCAGGAAGGTCCTCCGATATCTTCTATCTTACACATCTTCTGCATGGGGATACTCAGGTTTATAAATTCATATATCCAATCTTCGAGGTGAAGGTGACCTTCGCTTCTGGAGATATAATATACATCCGGATCTTCTTCAGTATCATTCATAACATCCGGATCTTCTACAAGCTTCACCACTATATTGAATTCATCCCAAAGCTCAATAGGTAAGTTATTGCCGCAGCGGTCGCATATTACTTCTACGCTTCCACCTACTTCAAACTTTAGCAACATAAAGCCGGTCTTTTTATCTAAAAAAAGCTTCACATTTGCGTTACAATGGTTAAAATCCTGTTGCTGGTATGCCTCAAAGAACTTGTCGGTAATATGGTATTCATATACATGAATACCAGGCTTTAATCCCACAAACGGTATTTCGAATTCCCTTTTACTGTTCATGAGTCTCCTTTTAAAGAGTTTGCAAAGGTAATAGAAAAATATTTAATGATTGAAGGGATATTTTTAGATTGATTTTTTCTTCATAGTTAAAAAACCTCGCAGGCTACTAAATATTTACTTCCCGTTTACGACATTCTATTTATCTTTCAAATCGAATTATAACAGCACCCGCAGGTGCAGCCCGCAAGTGCACCAAACTTAATTAATTCACCATATAACCGTTAACGTTTACTATAAACGATTGCTTATGGCATTATCACCCCAGTCAGCTACTACGCTCGATACGGCAACAGGCAGTAGAAAAAGTTATCAGATACCCCTTATCCTGGTTACCAGCTTATTCTTTTTATGGGGAACCGCCTATGGCCTGCTCGATGTTCTTAACAAACATTTCCAGGAAATACTGAATGTTACTAAAACCCGGTCAACGCTCTTACAGGCTTCTTACTTTGGCGCTTATTTTTTAATCGCCTTACCGGCCGGATTATTCATGAATAGATATGGCTATAAAAAAGGCATTATAGTGGGACTTTTATTGTATGCATTTGGAGCATTTCTTTTTTTCCCGGCAGCACAACAGGCCAGTTTCAATTTCTTCCTGCTTGCGTTATTTATTCTTGCATCCGGGCTTACCTGTCTGGAAACTGCCGCTAATCATTATGTTACTGTACTGGGGAAACCCGAGACCTCAGAGTTCAGGCTAAACCTGGCCCAATGCTTTAACGGAGTGGGTTCTTT
>CAXTDO010000673.1:0-3966 GCA_964242315.1 uncultured Flavihumibacter sp. | reverse complement strand
TGAGGTATGAGGTATGAGGTATGAGGTATGAGGTATGAGGTATGAGGTATGAGGTGATGTATGGGAATGCAATATAGTTTAAAACCCCGAAGGGGTATCATGATTATAGCAGATGGCATGCACAATACGCGAACCTCGAAGGGGTGACATACAAGGTTTAAACACAAAAAATTATGTCACCCCTTCGGGGTTAGTAAATCCAATTTATGGGTATCAGCTTAATATTCCGAATTAAAAACAACAAATGATGCATTATGACGAATACAGAACTAATAGTTGAATACAATGTGTCAATGCTTGATGAAATGCTGAAATTATTTTATAACACGGTGCATACGGTGAACGCAAACGATTACAGCAGAGAACAACTGGAGAACTGGGCACCACAAGCGATTGATAAAAAGAAATGGGAAGACCGCCTGACCAATAACGTTTGTTTTGTAACAATACGTAATAAGCAAATCGTGGGCTTTGGCGAGTTATCTGCGGAAGGTGGCATAGATACTATGTATGTTCATGAAAATCACCAGGGGAAGAAAATCGCCAGCGGGATTTTAAAACAACTGACCGACTATGCACATAACCATTCTTTCAAAATGCTTACCACGGAAGCCAGCATAACAGCGCGTCCTTTCTTCGAGCGACATGGATTCAAAGTGGTAAAAACACAAACCAATCATTACGACAATATTGTGTTTGTAAACTATAAAATGAAAAAGAACATAGCTTGATAAGAACTACAATGTGGTTGTAACCACTCCGCTGACAACGCTAACGCTACGAAATAAATTTCATCATTTTCATGCAGCTCATAAGATATCCCGAAAAAACACATTGGGAAAACATTTGTAAGCGCCCTTTACTGGATCATTCTTCATTGGAAGCAAGTGTGTATAGCATACTTAATGAAGTAAGAGATAAGGGTGACAATGCGCTAAAATTTTTCACTGAGAAATTTGACAAGGTAAATATTGAAGATCCACAGGTTGCTTTAACAGAAATTGAAGAGGCCATTCAATTGGTTCCTCATCATTTAAAGAACGCTATGCTGCAGGCACAGCGAAACATTACAACATTTCATAGCCGGCAACTTACTGATACGGAAGTTATAGAAACAATGCCCGGTGTAACATGCTGGAGGAAATCTGTAGCTATTGAAAAGGTTGGTCTGTATATTCCCGGTGGAACGGCTCCATTATTTTCAACACTTCTAATGTTGGGCATTCCCGCAACAATAGCAGGTTGTAAAGAGATCATTGTATGCTCGCCGCCGGACAAGAACGGGAAGTTGCATCCTGCTATTTTATATGCAGCCCACCTGATGGGCATTACAAGTATATTTAAAACCGGTGGGGTGCAGGCAATTGCCGCTATGGCTTTTGGTACTGCTGCTATACCCAAAGTATATAAAATTTTTGGGCCGGGCAATCAATATGTGACCTGCGCCAAACAGTTGGTTCAAAAATATGGGGTGGCTATCGACATGCCTGCTGGTCCGAGTGAAGTTGCCATCTATGCTGATGAAACTGCCAACCCCGCTTTTGTTGCTGCCGATCTGCTCAGTCAGGCTGAACATGGAGCGGATAGCCAGGTGATACTGGTTGCTGTTTCAGAACAGATCATTCAACATGTGATTGCAGCACTGGATAGTCAGTTGAAAGATTTACCACGCAGCGAACTGGCAGGTAAGGCGCTGCAAAATAGCAAGATTGTATTAATGAAAGATGAGCAGGCTGCCATTGAGCTGCTGAATGAATACGCGGCAGAGCACCTGATTTTATCATGTAGCGAACCGGAGCGGATAGCGGAGATGGTGGTAAATGCAGGTTCGGTATTTCTGGGTAATTATTCTCCTGAAAGCATAGGTGATTATGCCAGCGGCACCAACCATACACTGCCTACTAACGGTTACGCACGCGCTTACAGTGGTGTAAGTGTAGACAGTTTTGTAAAGAAGATTACCTTTCAGCAACTGACTAAAGAAGGATTGAAAGCGTTAGGCCCAACCGTAGAAGTGCTGGCAGCAGCAGAAGGATTGGAGGGGCATAAAAATGCTGTCTCTGTGAGATTAAAAGAGATTCGTTAGCAGTGCTTTTTTTAACCACAGAGGAAAAGCCGAGGTGCCACGGAGGTCCACGGAGGAGGCTCCTCTGTGTGGCCTCCGTGTTACCTCGGCTTTTCCTCCGGGGTTGGAAAAATATTGTTAACCAACGATTAAAACGTTACAACAAAAAAAGTTAAAAATGTTTTCTCTAGATAACCTCTTACGCAATAACATCAAAAAGCTGGTTCCTTATTCTTCAGCAAGAGATGAATTTAAAGGCGAAGCAAGAATATTCCTCGATGCTAATGAAAACAGCTATGGTTCTCCACTACCAAAGTGGTACAACCGTTATCCCTATCCGCTGCAATGGAAATTAAAAGAAAAATTAAGTGAAATAAAAACCGTTTCGCCCGTAAACATCTTCCTGGGCAATGGCAGTGATGAATGTATAGACATCCTCTTTCGAACATTCTGCGAACCGGGAGTAGATAACGTAATAATCGTTCCGCCTACTTATGGCATGTACGAGGTAAGCGCAAACATCAACGATATCCATATAAAAAAAGTTCCGCTGACAAAAGATTTTCAACTCAACCTGCCTGCTATTGAAGATGCCATAGATGAAAACACCAAAATGATCTTTTTATGTTCACCCAATAACCCCACCGGTAATTCGCTGATACGTGAAGACATCGAGATCATATTAAACAATTATTTTGGCTTGGTGGTAATTGATGAAGCCTACATCAACTTTTCACGCCACCGTTCTTTTGTGCAGGAACTGGGTGATTATCCTAACCTGATAGTGCTGCAAACTTTGTCAAAAGCGTGGGGACTGGCAGCGCTACGAATTGGAATGGCTTTTGCCTCGGAAGATATTGTCCTTGTTATGAATAAGGTGAAGCCACCATACAATATTAACCTGGCTTCGCAGGAAATTGCATTGAAGGCATTGGAAGAAGTGGAGCAGGTGAACACCATTATACAGGAGATTGTTGCGGAACGCGATCTGCTTGTTAAAAAATTAATTGATTCGGAGGTTGTTGAAAAAATATATCCAAGTGATGCTAATTTTATACTGGTAAAAGTATCTGATGCCCGTGCTGTCTATAATTTTTTATTAAATAAAGGGATCGTGGTGCGCGACAGAAGCAAAGTGGAACTGTGCGAAGGGTGCCTTCGTATAACAATTGGTACCACCAACGAAAACAGTCAATTGTTTGACGCTCTTATAAATTTTCAACATAAAACAGTTCAGTAAAACTATACTTCGCTAAAGAAAAAAGCATGAAAAAATTTCTATTAATGAACCTGATGGTGGCGCTCGCTTCTGCCGCATGTTTGAGCTTCACGTCCGACAAGGCCAGCCAGCCGGGTGTAACGGCCTCGGTTAAACGTGGCGAAGCTATCTACATGCAATACTGCCTTGCCTGCCACCAGGCCAATGGGGGCGGTGTTCCTAACCTAAATCCCCCATTAATTAAAACAAAATACGTGCTGGGTGATAAAAAGGCGTTGATTACTATTGTGCTGCAAGGACTGACTGGTGAAATAGAAATAGACGATGCTACTTATAACGGTACCATGCCTCCACATAACTTTTTGAATGATCAGCAGGTAGCCGATGCACTCACCTTTGTCAGGAACAGCTTCGGCAATAAGGCACCAGCCATTAAGCCGGCGGAGGTAAAAGCAGTGAGAGCAAAGCTGAAGGTGTGAGAAAAGTTACTGCTATCATCTTTAGGCAGACTGGTAGATTTCGTAAACGACTTAAATCATAAATAATCAATATTCAATAATCAATGTTCAATATTATAATTAGGGCTCATTGAACATTGAACATTGATAATTGAATATTGACTATTGATTAATAATGCGAATCAAGAGTTAAAGAAGTCAATGAAATATAAATCTATGATTTT
>CAXTDO010000672.1:0-3971 GCA_964242315.1 uncultured Flavihumibacter sp. | reverse complement strand
TGTACCTGCAGCAATTGTTTGTCGGAAATCAAATCAAAGGCATAGCCTTCCTTCAGCAGGTACTCGGCGCTCGATTTGAAAACGGTATTCTCGTAACCTTCCATTCCATCAAAATGCTGTAACAGGTTCATGGAAAGGGCGTCTATGGAATCCTTCGTTTTCACAACCGCGTTTGTAGATTGATTTCCGCCTGCCGCATCGGGTGCAGCCTGGCCTTCCGTATAAGCATTGATATTTCTTCGGGAACGGACAGCCGCTAAGGGTTCTGAGAAACGATCGTTGACGGGAAAATATAATAACACATCATTATCCGGCTTACCTTTTTGTAAAAAAGACTGCACATGAGCTACATAATTATTTACAACAGCAAAATCTTTCCAGAATGAATTGGCAGGTGTAAAATGAACGGCAGCATAAAACAACCACCCCGGCCATTCGGCGCGCTGCGGTGAGAAATTGGTACCATGATAAAATATATGGTTCACGCCACCGACGAAATATTTATCAAGCGACCGCTTTACATCACCAAGGGAAGATTGAAAATGCTCACCCAGCCATGTTGCTGATTCAGAAGAAGCCAGTGGCTTACCCATTACATGCGCGGCCGATGTGGCAAATTTAAAACGCAGGATATCGGCGCCTTCAGTTTCAGGAATATCAATGGCCGAATACAGGTCAAGGATATTGGCCGGTGAACCGTGCGACTGGTTACGGATGAGAGCGCCTTTAGCTTTTGCCCATTCATGCCAGGGGCGTGTAAATTTTTCGAGCAATAGTTCAGAAATGGTCTGACGATAATCGTACAATACGCGGCTGTTAATTGCGGCGGTGTCTATTTTAAACAGCAGATCCAGGTGCTCCCGGAGGTCGTATCCCCGCCTGTTCTTAAATTCACTGAAAAATTCGGGAGTCCAGTTGGCTTGTCCGCGGGCATCGTCTACTTCATAAGAGTCGTTAAAGAACGAACGGATACTGCTTACATCGTGGCCTTTAAATGCTTTGTCAAAATATTGCAGGTAGTTGTTTAGTGCCTTCATTGAAAAATGGTCTATGGCTTCCCCTTCTCCGCCAGGCGCTGCACGTTCTACCATTTTACCATGCCAGCCCATAAAAAGCGCATATAGGGTCCAGTTACCAGGCGGCGCTACCCAATCTAACACACCTTCTTTATTTGATTTTGAGGTAAGGTTCAGTTTTTCTCCGTTGTCCGAATACCCCATCAGCAAAAGCAGCGGCAGCTTCATTTCATATTTTATCTGGTCGAAAGCATATGCCTGCAGGTTCTTGTTGGAAGCAACCGGATAAGATAATGTTTTGATATCAACCGGTTGGCCACTTACCGTTCTAACCAATGGCTTCTGACGATAAGAGATGTTGTCCGGAAGGCGTTCACCACCTTTCACTGTGAAGGTTTTTAGGTTAATGTCTTTGGAAGCATCTTCGGGTGTCACCCAGGGGCCGCCGAAAGGCCACCCTGTTCCTGTGGCGAGATCGATGCCAAGGTCTAAGCGTTTCGCTTCCTGTAAAGTGAACTGCAACATCTCCATCCACTGCGGCGACAGGTAGTTGATGAACTTACTTTCTTCTCCTTTAACACCATAAATAGGCGTTACTTCCAGGCCCCCCAGGCCGGCTTTCTGATATTGCTGCATGGCATAAGTAAGGTCCGATCTATTTACAGCGCTTCCCTGCCACCACCACCGTGTCCAGGGTTTGCTTTGCCTGGTAATGGCAGGCCATTTCAGTGTTTGCTGGCTGTAGCCGGTAAGCGATATTGCTACAAATAAAACTATCAGGTATTTCATAGTTATTGTGAATTTTCAGTTATTTCATTGCCACAAAGACACGAAGGCACAAAGTCTTTGTGTTTCTTCGTGCCTTCGTGTCTTTGTGGCATCAGAACTTCGGTGTAATCTGTTCCATCGCTTTTGTCACGTCTATATATTCGATTAACTCCCGCATAGCAATCACTTTGTAATTATTATCACGGAGGTATTTTAAATACTCCTCAAATAAAGCCGGATGAGTGGTTACCCATGGATGCGGAAGATCGGGCACACCATGAATAGTGAGCACTAAAATTTTCCCATTCTTTGCCAGTTGCAGCGCACCCATAATCACTGCCTTATTGGTATCTATCATAGTGAAGCTCGGAATCAGATAAGGGTGGTCTTTCTCAGGATCATAAGCACGATCGCCGCCGGTGCGTGCAAACTGGTAACCTCTTTCTTTCAGCACAGAGATAGCGGCCGGATCAGTGGTATATCCCGGATAAGCAAAACTTACCATCGGCGTTTTCATATGAAGCGCTTTACAGGTATCTTCTACATAAGCGAGCTCCTCTGCAAACAGCTTCTTGTCCATCTTCTTCACATTCACATGGTGATGGGTATGATTCGCTACTTCAAATCCCATTTGATCCAGTTGCTGCATCTGTTCCCAGCTCATATACTTTGTCTTGTCTTTAAAGTCGGGTGGAAACTCACACACAAAGAATGTTGCCCCAAAGCCATACTTTTTTAATAACGGCGCTACGATCGTAGCATGGCTTACAGGACCATCATCGAAACTAAGCACTACCAGCTTATCAGGCACCGGCTTGCGCAGAATCTGGGATTGTATGTACGTTTGCTGCAAAGCGGTTATTAAAAATATTAAAAGATATTTCATAGCTGTTTAATTTCCATCCGGTTTTATTCCCGTGCTTTTAGGACTGGGAGCAAGACTGAATTTTTCCACAGGATCAGGATGGGCTGGATCAAAGCCCGCAGTAATGCCGGTAAGATATGGAACAATGCCCAGCTTGTTTTCAACGATACCGGTCACAACGCATTTGGCGATTTCAAAGGCCCCGTAACTATTGAAATGAGTGTCATCTTTCAATTCTTTTTCCTGTCCCGGATAGGTGCCGGCCGGATAATGAACAAATGCCTTTACCGATTTCTCACGGCCGAGCGCTTCATAAAATTTTTTGGTCATGGCATTTAGATCTATCAGTGGAACGTGAGCTTCTTTGGCAACTTTTCTTACCGCATCGGGGTAATCGCCCAGGCTGTTGGTAATCATGCCCGAATCGTTAAAGGTGCGCCTGTTAGTGGGTGTTACCAGCACCACAAACCCCTTTTTCTTTTTCACCTCGCTGATAAAAAGTTGCAGCCTTTCCTGGTAAGATTTGTAAGCGCCGTCGTTAGCGCCTTTTTCTTTCTGATCGTTATGACCGAATTCGATGAATAAATAATCACCGGCCTTCATCAGGCTTAATACTTTTTGCAATCTTTTTGAACCGATAAAGCTTCCCAGTGAAAGTCCTGATTCGGCATGATTGGCAACAGCAACGCCTGGCTTGAAATACATGGGGATCATTTGCCCCCATGATGCCCAGGGCTCATCGTCCTGATCAACCACGGTAGAATTGCCTGCAAGAAATACTGTAACGGCATTGTCTACTTTAATTATCTCTATCGCGGCAAGGCAAGGCCGTGAGCCATTCAATTCAAAGGTGAGCTTGTCATCCCAATCAAGCTTGGTAAGTTCGCGTGATTTCAATGCTACCTTGTCGGAATCATTGATCTGAGGCTTTTTAAGGTTGATGGTAAAGGTTTTGGTGATAACCTGACCAGTTTTTGTTTCAAAGTTATTGAGTAGCAACCTGCGTGATTCGGCTTTGATTGTGGTAGAAGATCTGCCCTTTGCATCCCCCAGGGTAAAAGTTACATTGTAATTGCCTTCGGGAAGGTTTACAGAAAAATTGAAAGGCGCATCTCTTGTTACAAAATCAGATCGTAGCAGATCAGTTCCTCCCCTGTCAACAGCTATCGGAATGGTTCCGAAATCAAAACCATAGCCAACAGTGCTATCATATGCGTTAGACGGGAGTACGCGTGTATAACCAGGCGCGACCTTGCCCGATCCGAAATCAAATTTGCAACTGGTTTGTTGTGTATATGCATTGTAACAGGCAAGGATATAGA
>CAXTDO010000671.1:0-3977 GCA_964242315.1 uncultured Flavihumibacter sp. | reverse complement strand
ATTATGGGGCCCAATGGTTCAGGTAAAAGTACACTTGCATCTGTACTGGCAGGTAGGGAAACTTATGAAGTACTGGGTGGTGCGGTGGAATACCTGGGAAAAGATTTACTGGAACTTTCAACCGAAGACAGGGCAAAGGAAGGCCTGTTTCTGGCTTTTCAATACCCGGTAGAAATTCCGGGATTAAGCACTACCAACTTTATTAAAACTGCGGTTAATGAAGCACGTAAGTACCGTGGCGAAGAACCTCTGGATGCCCTTGCCTTTTTAAGGCTGATGAAAGAAAAAATGGCGCTGGTGAATATAGATCAGTCATTATTGAGCCGCTCTCTTAACGAAGGATTTTCAGGCGGAGAAAAAAAGCGCAATGAAGTTTTTCAGATGGCAATGCTTCAGCCCAGGCTTGCAATAATGGATGAAACGGACTCAGGACTTGACATCGATGCCATAAGAATCGTTTCAAACGGCATTAACAAGTTACGCAACAAGGATAACGCCGTGTTACTGGTAACCCACTACCAGCGTTTGCTCGACTATATTGTTCCCGACTTTGTGCATGTATTATATAACGGACGTATTGTAAAATCAGGTCCTAAGGAACTGGCGCTTGAGCTGGAAGAAAGAGGATACGATTTTATTAAGCATGAGATGAGCCAGTTGGAAGGAGCACTGTAGTAGGAGCAAACAAAAGGCATCTGTGCAAGTTACTGTAACTATTAATATTCAATATTAAATTCCCAATATTCAATCAAACCGTTATGTTTTTGTTGAAAATTGAATATTGAGCATTGAATATTGCGGTTGGATCACAAAATTGAAGGATACAATTACAATGAACACTACCACTTATTTTAAAGAATATTTTGATCGTTTACAGCTAACCGATACCGGTAGCAGTTTATCAACAATCAGGCAAAATGCTTTCAATAATTTCAACAGGATGGGCATCCCATCGGTAAAGCAGGAAGCATGGAAATATACACGTATTGGTAAGCTGTTTGAAAAAGATTACCAGTTTTCAATCAACCCTGAAATCACTTCTATTACTGCCGATGAGGTGGAGGCTACCCGCTTGCCCGGTCATGAGCAGGCTAATGAATTATTTTTTGTTAATGGAATTTTTTCATTGCAGCTATCAGTTATCCGTTCTCCTCAATTGATCGTTCAGCCACTTGAAGAAGCTGCCGGTAATGAGTATAAGGATATCGTTACAAAGCACCTGGGCCATAGCTCAGATTATATAAAAGATGGCATAAATGCTTTAAACACCGCCTTTGTACATGGAGCCGTTTTTGTTCATGTAAAAAGAGGTCAGCTAACGGAACATCCCGTTTATATTTATCATTTGTCTGATGCCCGATTCAGCAATACTTTTTCACAACCAAGAAGCTTGGTGCATGTGAGTGAAAATGCCGAACTGGAGATAGCGGAAACTTTTGTCACCATCGGCGAACAGGAAAGTTTCACCAACCAGGTAATCGAAATAGTGGTGGAGAAAGACGCGAGGGTTCATTACTATAAAATTCAGAATGATGGTGATGTAAACAGCCAGGTGAGCACCACGCATATCAGGCATGTGGGCAAGAGCTTTACCAATACGGTGATCATTTCGCTGAATGGTAACATCATTCGTAACAACCTGAACATAGTATTTGATGCCGATCATTGCGAATCGCATTTGTATGGCCTGTATTGTTTGAATGGCCATAGTCACATTGATAACCATACCATTGTTGACAACGTGCAACCTTATTGTTTAAGCAATACTTTGTACAAAGGAATAGTTGATCATGTAGCCACAGGTATCTTCAACGGAAAAATTTTCGTTCGTAAGGATGCGCAGAAGACAAACGCGTATCAGTCTAACAAAAATATCCTGCTTTCTGATGGGGCATCTGTTTACACCAAACCCCAGCTTGAAATTTTTGCTGATGATGTTAAATGCTCGCATGGCTGTACGGTAGGCAGCCTCGATGAAGAGGCATTATTTTACCTGCGTTCAAGAGGTATTGATAAAGACAAGGCCAGGTCATTGCTGCTGCATGCTTTTGCAAAAGATATCCTTGAAAATATCAAGTCGGAGCCTATCCGTACGTATGTAAATAAATTGATTTCAGACCGTTTACAAATCGATATTTTATGATAGAAACTGCTACCATATCCAGGGAACTGGATGTTTACGCTATAAGGGAACAGTTCCCGGTTCTGGAGAGAAAGGTTAAAGGCCATTCATTGGTATATCTCGATAATGCGGCCACTTCACAAAAGCCAAAGGTAGTGCTAGATGCGCTGATGCATTATTACACACAACAGAATGCCAATATCCACCGCGGCATACATACACTTGCCGAAGAAGCAACAGCAGCGTTTGAGGATACGCGTAATGCCGTACAAAAATTCATCAATGCCGGCACCAGGGAAGAAATAATCTTTACACGTGGCGCTACGGAGGGTATTAACTTGGTAGCTTACACCTGGGGAAGAAAAAACATCCGGGCCGGTGATGAAATAATTATTTCTACGATGGAACATCATTCCAACATTGTTCCATGGCAGATTTTGTGTGAAGAAAAAGGCGCTGTGCTTAAAACTATCCCGGTCACTGACAGTGGTGAATTGTTGTTGGAGGAGTATGAAAACCTGTTGAGTGACAAAACAAAACTGGTTTCAATCGTTCATGTTTCAAATGCATTAGGAACTGTTAACCCCGTAAAAAAAATAATTGATGCGGCACATCAGGCTGGCGCATTGGTTTTAGTGGATGGTGCACAGTCAACCGTTCACCTGGATATCGATGTGCAGGATATGGACTGTGATTTTTTTGTGCTTTCTTCTCACAAGATGTACGGCCCTACCGGAACAGGAGTACTTTATGGAAAGAAACAAATACTGGAAGCAATGCCTCCTTTCCAGGGTGGCGGCGAGATGATAAAAGAAGTGTCTTTTGGAAAGACCACCTATGCCGATCTTCCTTACAAGTTCGAAGCAGGTACGCCGAATATTGCTGACACTGTGGCATTTAAAGCAGCCATCGATTTCATAAACAACATTGGAAAAAAAGTGATCAGGAAACACGAAGAAGCACTCCTGACTTATGCTACTGCTCAACTGGAACAATTGCCCGGCTTAACTATTGTCGGCAAGGCAAAAGAAAAGGTAAGTGTAGTGTCTTTCGTTATCGGAAACTTTCATTCACAGGATATAGGAATCTTATTGGATAACAGGGGTATTGCCGTCAGAACCGGGCATCATTGCACCCAGCCATTAATGAACAGGTTCTGCATTGCCGGTACAACACGCGCCTCTTTTGCCGTGTATAACACCATGGAAGAAGTAGATGCATTGATCTATGGCTTACAGAAGGCCATCAAAATTTTATCTGATTAATGAGTGAATCAAATTCCATACTTAACATTGAAAATGAAATTGTAGAAGAGTTCGCTCTTTTCGATTCATGGGACGACAAGTACGAGTATATCATAGACCTTGGCAAAAAATTACCTGCACTGGAAAATCAGTATAAACTGGATGAGAACAGGGTACGCGGCTGCCAGTCCACAGTGTGGCTGGTATCGGATTACCGGGAGGGTAAGATTTACTTTAAGGCCGACAGCGATTCGGTGATTGTAAAAGGTTTAATCAGCATGCTGATACGGGTGTTGTCGGGACATACAACAGATGAAATTCTGGAAGCAAAACTCGATTTCATCAACAAAATCGGCATGAACACACATCTGGCGCAAACCCGTTCCAATGGCCTGCTGTCGATGGTAAAACAAATGAAAAATTTTGCGCTGGCTTATAAAACAATAAACACGGCAAAAGCAGCATTATGAGCACTGAAGAATTAAAACAAAAAGTAATCGACTGTCTTCAGACAATCTTCGATCCGGAGATACCGGTGAGTATTTATTCATTGGGACTTATTTATGAAATAGATATTCTACCGCTGAATAATGTTCAGCTCGTTATGACGT
>CAXTDO010000670.1:0-3982 GCA_964242315.1 uncultured Flavihumibacter sp. | reverse complement strand
GTATATAGTATACCGCAAAGACGTTCTTAAGGAGCACCTGGACACTTACCTTGTTTCATTGTGTAAAGATTATTACGAATTTCAAATGAATGAGTCATTTGAAATTCAAAAGCCTGCACTCCATCAGGAAGTTGAAAAGTGATATTTTTACGTATTAGTAATTCAATGTTGTTGATTTATTAGACCTAAAATGAAGAAAATATTCAATAATCAATATTCAACTATCAATTTTCTATTAAGACAGTTGTCATTTTGTCAAGAGTTCTTCATTGAGAATTGAATATTGATAGTTGAATATTGAGCATTTTCTTCTTAAGTCAAAGACATTGATTAGTAATTTTTGATTGCTGACAGCCTGCATTGAAATTAACGGTATGAAAGATATTCTGGGAGTGATTTTATGTGGTGGTGAAAGTAAGCGCATGGGCAGTGATAAAGGTTTGATGAAAATAAAGGATACGATCCAGGCAAGGTTTATGGCTGATAAACTGGCTTTTCTTCACGTGCATGTACTGTTCTCCATTAATGAGAATCAGTTCAATAATTACTGCCTGCATATTTCACCGGATGATCTTGTTGTGGATGATAACGAGTTAACAGGCCCCGCCAGGGGACTTCTTACCGTACATAGAAGACACCCAAATAAAGATCTTCTTTTACTTGCCTGCGATATGTTGGAGATGGATAACAACACCATCCAAAATCTGATTAATGTGTATAATACCGAAAAGGGTTATCACTACTATGTATACCAGGATGAAAAATATGCTCAGCCTTTCTGTGGCATTTATACTGCTGAAGGAGTTAATAAACTTGACCTGAACATCTTCTCACAATCGCTGATAAAGATAAGCATGCAATATATTTTAAATAGCGGTGTTACAAGACGGATTGCTATTGAAAACAATAAAGCTTTCAAGAACTACAACGCTGCACCGGCTTCTGAAAGATAAAATCGCAGGCTGACTTCCAAAAGTCTTAAATGCAAACTTTCTGCGAAATCAGTCAATTACTGTAATAACTTCCTTAAAAAGTATACTAACGCTTATCAATTATTTTATCACAGAATGATAGAATTTAATAATTTCAGAAAGCGCTATAAGGGTAGTGATGAAGATGTTTTAAATATACCCGGTTTGTTACTGAATAACAGCGTCTATTGGTTGAAAGGAAAGAACGGTGCTGGAAAAACTTCATTGTTGAAATCTATAGCCGGTATTATTCCTTTTGAGGGCGATGTTTCAGTTGACGGCTTAAGCATCGTTAAGAACAGGATCCGGTACAGGCTTAATGTTAACTATGCCGAAGCAGAGCCCCTATATCCGGATTTTCTTACCGGGTCTGATTTGATTGATCTGTATGCTTATACTAAAAAGGCCGAAGCCAGTCAGGTTAGCGCGCTTATAAACATATTCGACATATCGGCTTATAAAAACAGGAAGTTAGCTTCTTACTCAAGTGGCATGGCAAAAAAGCTTTCCCTGTTACTCGCTTTTACGGGAAATCCAAAACTCATATTACTCGATGAGCCATTTATAACACTTGATCCATATGCCCTGACCGTTGCCGGGGAATTGATTGCCGAGTATTATAATAAAGGCACCGGTTTTATAATCGCTTCCCATCAAGGTTTTTCAGTCACCGGTGCAATACAACCGGTTGCGCTTGCTTTAACAGATAAAACAATTTCAACATTATCATGAACAGTGTTCTGAAATTGTTTTTAAAAACTTTTGTTATACCGTTTTATATTTTAAACGCCGGGTCTTTCCTGTTGTCGTTTATACTAATTTTCGGTATCGTACATCCTCCTCAACTGATCTTTATACATATATCTCTTATAAAGGGGATCATAAATTCCGGCATTTTTACTTCGCTGGTATTGTCGTTATGGATGTTATACAATGTGAAATGTATTCTTTTTTGTTTAAGGGTTATTAAACGGCAGGACGATACTGTTTTCTTCAATCTGCAGTCGGTAACTGCCGCCAGGCAATGGATATTGTTGTTTATTAGTCATTGCATACTTTATCTACCGATAATTATTTATTCCTGTTTTATAGTTTTGATAGCGTACCAACAGGGATTTGTATACTACTGTGCAGGAATAGTTTTGTTTCAATTGATAGTGTGCGTGTTGGCAGTTGTTACCTATTATATAAACATAAATTTTACATGGAAGCATCGATCATCGGTTACTTCTTTTCTTCCTTATTTAAATTTATTTCGTGGTAAATTAAGGAGGCCCTTATACCTTTTTTACTACACTTTACATTCAAGAAAGATTATATTTTGTGTAACGGAAATTTCAGACCTCTTCTTACTAAATATAATACTTGGAACGGAGAAGGAATATTTTACGATGCGTGATTTTAGTGTTGTTTTTATGATCGTAGTACTTATTCATGCGCTACTGGTTTATTATTATGTGGCACTAATGGAAAAGAGAATGAATTTCAGTCGTAATATGCCTGTTTTAAGAATCCATCGTTTTTTACTATTTTTTATTACTTATTTGTTGGTGTTGCTTCCGGAGTTTTTTTTTATATTACTCAACAGGTCTGGGCTGATAACATGTTATTCAGCTTTAATTTTTTATAGCATAGCGGTAGCACAATTATCACTTTTCACTTCAATATTATATGTGAAAAGCATGAAGATGAAGTCCTATCTGAAGCTCGTATTTTGTATATACCTGGCATCTACTATGTTAATGCTAACAGGTAGTTATGAAATAATCAGCGTTATTAATCTAAGCCTGGCTTTTTTATTTTTCTTTAGAAATTTTTACCGTTACGAGGTAGAGCTATAAAATAGTAAGATAAACACAATAAGGTAGTGTCTCGTAGACTATCGGCCGTCAGTTATCAGCGATCAGGAAGAAAGCTTATCAGGTTTTGATCTGCTGATACCTGACGGCTGATAGCTGATAGCAAACCACAAGAAATTTAATGCTTTACACAATGGTAGGAATTTATCTTTTGTTTAAAAAAAAAGGACCTGGTTTACCAGATCCTTTAAAATTTTGCAAAAATAGATCAGTCTTATCCGATCAATTTCACGTTAACGGCATTCATGCCTTTTTGACCATTTTGCAGATCAAATTCAACGCGATCATTTTCTTTGATTTCGTCAATTAGTCCACTAACATGTACGAATGTTTCTTTGTTAGAATCATCATGTCTAATAAAACCGAATCCTTTTTCAGTGTTGAAAAACTTAACGGTACCTTGTGTTTTGTCCATCATTGTATAAATTGGTAATAAATAATTTTCAAAGGTAATACTTAATTAATTAAGTTGATCAATTGCTTTTAGTATCGAACTGCTAACATGGCAACTGATACTTTTAAATACAGGGAGTTAACATATTATCCTTTAAGAATAATTATTGTTGAGGGTATTATAAAACAAAAATCTCTTAAACGTAGGACTGTAATTTAAAAATCTGTAAATTGTCTGCCGTGCGCTAACCTGATCATAATTAGTTGAGATCATTTGCGCAAGTGTTAAATAAATCCTAATGAAAGACATCAATAAAAAGACCAACCTGGATAACATCAAAATCAATCTGAAACAGGATCATGAAGTTCAGTATTGGACCAGAAAATGGGGTATCACATCCTTGCAACTTGAAACTGCAATCAAAGCCGCGGGTAGCAATATCGTTAAAAATGTGGAAGAATATCTGCGGCAAAACGGCAAGTTATGATGCTTGCCAACATTCAATGTCGTTTGGTAAAAACAGTTGTAAAGAAGTTCATTTCATGTAGTCTTCAACAGTCAATTAATCTATGTATTCTACTTTTTTTATTTCTTATTACTGAAAAAAGTTATTGCCAGAACACTCCTGTACATGATACCACTTACTATCAAAGTTTTCAGCAGGACATCATTACCAGAATTTTCTTTTCTCAAAAGTATACCAATCTGGAACTTAAAAAGGGTAATGATGCTCCGAGGCTTCGATACAGGCCTAACAC
>CAXTDO010000669.1:614-3984 GCA_964242315.1 uncultured Flavihumibacter sp. | reverse complement strand
GGTATGCATCCAGCCGCAATGCGCATTAAATCCCTGGTAGATAAAAAACTGTCCCCAGGTTACCGCTCCATAAGCATTTAATCCCTCTTCACTTACTATCTGCACTTCCGCCCGGAAGTAAAACGGCACATGCGGATTTATATACAGCATCGTATTACCTGTAGCTGATTTGGCACGTGAGATAGCGAAGCCGTTGGAGCCGGTCTCTCTGTCTTCTACAGCCATTTTTTTTGGAAGCGGATGATATAATTCAGCCACTGATTTATTCCTTTCGCCAAAATAAAATTGTTTCGTTTCACTGAGGTTGATGCCGCCGGTAATTGTTGCCGAAACGCTGCCATCGGTAAACATGAGCGCAAACCAGGGTTCAAACCTTTTAAAAACTTTCGGTTTTGTTTCCGGATGTTTATAGAGATAATAGTTGATGCCATCTGCAAAAGCTTCCAGCAGTTTTTTAAATGAGGTGGCGCTGTTGTGGTATTCTTTTATAGCGTCTGTAGTATCGGCGATTAACCGGAGTTGCAGGTCTTCATATAACATCGTTTCGCCGGCTGTTTCCGCCTGTCTGCCCATCTGGTATAAATAATTTTGTTCTATGCCGTTGAAGTTGTCTTCGCATTGCGCGTACATCAATCCAAAAACAGCATCTGCATCGGTTTTACCATAGATATGAGGAATTCCCCAGGTGTCTCGGATGATGGTGGTGCGGGCTGCCGTTGCCTGACACCTGGCAAGCTCTTCGGGCTTTAGTTGCTGTGCTGCAATAAATGCTGGCAGTAGCAGGAAGGCAGTTATAAACTTTTTGATCATGTACCTGTCTGTGGTTGAAGTGCAGGAAAGTACACAACTTTTCACGAGAAATAAAAATTTAATTTTTCACATTTAGACCTACAAAATTTTTAGACCTATAAGGTTTATCAAACGAACGCTATAACGCAAACAGTAAACCTTATAGGTCTTTGTCGATGAATTTATGTAGGGTAATTGCTAAGTGTTAACACTTAATTCGTAGCTTCAAAAAAAGAAATTTTATGGCTCTAATGAAAGATTTTAAAGACTTCGCTTTGCGCGGCAATGTGCTGGACCTCGCTGTGGGTATTGTTATCGGAGCTGCGTTTGCGGGTATTGTAACAGCGGTTGTTGATAACATGCTAATGCCAATAATCGGGATGCTCACAGGAGGTATCGATTTTAAATCGTTATCAGTAAAAGTTGGT
This sequence comes from uncultured Flavihumibacter sp., assembly GCA_964242315.1. Classification (GTDB taxonomy): domain Bacteria; phylum Bacteroidota; class Bacteroidia; order Chitinophagales; family Chitinophagaceae; genus JADCRZ01. Next base: position 2,767 of record CAXTDO010000669.1, on the reverse strand, counting down.
TCCGCTGAACTGAAATACGGGATGTTCATCCAGGCGTCGATCACCTTCCTGATTATCGCTTTTTTTCTTTTTCTGATTGTAAAATTTGCCAATAAAGTTAAACTCAAAACTCCTGTTGCACCACCACCGTCCAGTACAGATAATTTACTTATGAAAATCAGCCAGCAGCTTGCGGAAATAAATAAGACACTTACAAAATAATTGCTCCTTCGTGTAGTTTTTAACCACAGAAAGCAAGAGGTAACACAGAGGAGACTCTTCTAAAGCACCTCAGCAATTCTCTATGGTTAAAAAGGCTCCCAGGATAATCAGGTGGACAGATTATTTATGCCATAATCACTAAGCATTGGTTATATCTGCGAACACGATGCCGGAACCAGGAATGTTGATGTAATGTGAGACACAATTTTTGCATCAGCATAATCAGGCATAGAGCTGATACGCTTCCATTCAGGATCGCTGCCAAATGCTTTCCAGTTTTTGCCACGTTCGTCCATATCATCGTAAGTAAGCATATAGGTAAGATTGGGCCGGAGAGCTCCGATAATTGTTTCACCAAAAAATACTGGTGTCAGTCCAACTCTTTTAAAAATATCAATTTCACCCAGAGAATTGAACATATCAATCTTCTTTTTGCCGGCATTTTCACTGGCGCTCTCATATCTTCGCAACTCAAATATGCGTGACTTTTTTTCGGGCACTGCAACATTAGGCATATGTGTAAAAGCCCGCAGTAGTGAGCTTTCAATGCGTTCATAAGCCGGATCGGTAGCCGGTGCGTTTAAGTAAGCGGCTCCCGCCTCATTATATGCTGCGTCAGCAGATAATTTTTCCTGAGTACTTAAAAAAGTGTCTAATGATTTAAATGGAATGATAACATATAATTTTGTAATTCCTGTTGGCTTAAGTTCAGTGAATACTCCTATATTTTTGCTACCCAAACGGTTTAACGCAGGTATTGAAGCTTTTGAGAAATAGTCTTCCACCAACTTTTGTTGTAATTCATTTTTTAAGGTATACACCCTCAACTCATAAAATTCCTGGTTTGATTTTTTTGCCTGATCAAAGTTTGTAGAAGCAAGACTTCCCAATGGAACCAGGCTTCCGGCCGAACCCGCTAGCAGCGAGGCTTTCATAAACGATCTTCTTTTCATAACTACTTATAAATATTGTTGTAGTGATAAATATAAGGAATAGCTGCAATAGGTAGAAAGATTAGTGAAGGTGCTGTTAGATGATTATATAAGATTACATATAAATTCTAAAAATCAAATGCTATGTAAACTTGTAAGTGTTTTTTTTAACCACGGAGGGCACGGAGGAGGAAACACAGAAGGCGCAGAGGAAATCCTCTGCGCCTTCTGTGTTTCCTCCTCCGTGCCCTCCGTGGTTAAAAAAACTGGTCGAACGGCTGACGGTTAGATGTTGTTTTACATGTGACACGACAGTAGCCGATTCAATTAGGAGTTATGCAGCATTATTGAATCACCTTTCCAGGTAAATGGTAACGTCCGAAATGATTGTGTTACCATTCTTTTCTTTCCAGTATAACACCAGGCTGTGATCGGTAAGTGTTTTAATTTCATAACCGTCATCAGGCACATCAATACCACCGGCAGGAACTATATAAAGAGTTTTATTATCATCAAGCATTTTATACAAAGATTGAGTTATTTTATTATCTACAAGGATGATGAACTGCCCCGCTGATTCGAATTGCATGTATTCGCCTGACTTATAACTGCCGCTGCTTGTTCTGTTCTGGGTTCCTATCAGATCATTTCCTGTCCAACTCTTAAGCATCCATTTTCCGAGTAGCTTGGATTCGACTTTAATTTGGTCAGTCGTTTTACTGCATGATGTTATCAGGCAAAATGCTGATAGGATAGTAGCATAAAGTAGCTGTTTCATAATGATTGTTTTTAGTTTAATGATGTTAGATGATTTTAAGATCTTGGTTAGTCTATACCGAAAGCATATACATCCATATTAGCCATCGTGGTGAAATCAAGCTGTTTGGTGGTAAAAAAGTATTCGCCCTTGTCTAGTGTAGCTGGCGGTGTAATTTCATAGATCCCTGCTTTCAGCATTTTAAAACTACATGAGGAAGAGCGCTGTGCACCTTTCATGGAGCCCAGGCCGGTAATCTTGGA
>CAXTDO010000669.1:0-604 GCA_964242315.1 uncultured Flavihumibacter sp. | reverse complement strand
TAATAGCCATGCGCTGCTTCTTTTTCAATTCTGTCTTAAATAAAACAACCGCATCCGGAGCTGCTCCACCTGTATTAATAACAAATGACGATGCTTCATCCTGTGTCAGTCTTGTGCTGGATTTTTCGCCAGGTATTTCGCAGGTAAAAGTAGTAGCCCCATAACCTAAAGCGGCCTTGCGTACTTTCTGTGTTGCGTTATTTTTCTCTAACGGTTTAAGGTTCCGCGTTGATTTGTTGTATGCGTAAATGGCATTTATAATATCCGGTTCGGGTATGCGGGTTATGCCAGGTGCAGGCGCCACAGCAGTGGTAGGTACTGCAACCGCCTGAGTTTCCTGGCTTTTGATGCCTTGCATGCTATTAATCATTGATTTGATTACGCTGGCAGGTACTTTTGCTGTTTTTAAATTAACAAGACCGTTAGAAGACACGTCAAACTTGCCCGTTGCAGATTCAATAGTTGTTATAATTATATCGTTATCGAGACCCGTTTTAACCAGTTTAATAACATCCGCATTTGTCATAGTTGGTTGCCTGCTTTGAGCCGATATTCTACTCAAAACAATTAGCGAAAAAAGAGCTGTCAATAATAATCTTACTTT
>CAXTDO010000668.1:0-3989 GCA_964242315.1 uncultured Flavihumibacter sp. | reverse complement strand
CTGCTCACCAACTGCTATCGGAACTTTGGTCATTGCACGGATTGTTTTGTATACGCCCGGATTTTCTGACCTGATAATATCTTCAACAAAATAGGGTTCCAGCTTTTCAAGTTCACTGCATATCTTGATTGCTTCGGGTGTATCAAAACGTGTGTGCAGATCTATAGCCCACTTGCCACCGCCACCAACGGCGTCGTCTAAGCGCTTACAGAACTCGATTGTTTTTTTTGCGTTCTCATAAAAGTCAAAAGGCGCTTCGCCGCTACCGCCTGTGGGGCCAACCCTGTATACTCTTAAACCGGCCGCTATACAATCTTTTGCCCGTTGCTCTTCGGTGTTGGCTTTAGATGCTGCAAAGCCCGTTGCGTAACATTCTACATACTCGCGGGTAGAGCCGCCAAGTAAATCGTACACGGGTACTCCAAGTGCCTTCCCTTTAATATCCCATAGTGCCATTTCCAAAGCACCTAACGCGTGAAGCTTTTCACGTCCTGGCGGATAAAACATTCCACGGTAGATATTTTGCCAGAGATGCTCGATACGGAAAGGGTCTTCTCCAATCATCATCTGAGCGCATTGCTCTATCATATCTTTTGAGCCGCCTTCACCGATACCGATGATTCCGCCATCCGTTTCAATTTCTACAATTCCCCGTGCCTGGTTGAAGAGCGGTTTGTTATAACCCGGTGCGCTGTAATACCGGATTTTGGTGATTTTAATTTTTGGGGCAGCAGTTGCTTTAAGAAATGGCAAGCCTGCAAGTACGCCTGCTGATGCAATACCTGCGGATCTCAAAAAACTTCTTCTTTGCATGAAATAGAAATTTGTGAGGAAATATAAGAATTTTAAGCAACAACTGTTTAGTGTTTTTTTGAACTATGATTTATTTGATTAAATGATGGACTATGATATGGAAACAATCATAGTACATCATTTAATCAAATAAATTACAGTTCAAAAAACTCAAACCTTTCTAACAGAAACAACCCAGGTAATGATCAGCCCGAGAAATGCGATCATCAGGAAAGACCATCGCAGGTTAAAAGTTTCAGCTATAAATCCTACAACAGGAGGTATCAGCAAAAATCCCAGGTAACCAATACTTGAAACGGCAGCGATAGCTGGGCCGCTACCCATTGTTTTTGATTTTCCTGCAAGGCTAAAAACCAGCGGCACCACGCAGGATACCCCAAAACCTACCATAATAAAACCAACCGAAGCTGTAACATAATAAGGAAAAACAACAGCGGTGAGTAAACCGGTAAAGATCAGCAGACCACTATATTTCAACACTTGCTGAATGCCCAGGTATCCAACTATCCGGTCGCCGGTAAGTCTACCAAGAGTCTGTGCCACCATGTATAAGGCAAAGCCTACGGTAACAAGGTCTTTAGGCGCTTCTACTATCTTTTTAAAATAGATGCCGCTCCAGTCGAACATGGTGCCTTCGCATGCCATTGAAGCAAAAGATATCAATCCATATTTCACGAGTGATTTATTCGGCACTACAAACAAAGGCTGGCGCTCATGTGCAGCAGGTTGCTGGTCGGGTGTAAATCTGAAAAAGAATATAAGCAAGCTGGTCAGTACAGTAGCTACCAGTAAAAAGTGAATGAATGGCAGGTGGTTCATTGCCACCATGAGGGCGCCAAGTGCCGCGCCACCAAATCCGGCCAGGCTCCAGACTCCATGAAAGGTGGCTATGATGGATCTGCTGTACATTCGTTGTACCGCGATTGATTGGGCATTCAGGGAAATATTGAAAAGGTTACGCGAACAGCCGAAGAAGAACAAAATCAATATCAATTGCCAGGTGGTTGATACGAGTCCAATCATCACAAGCATGCCGTTAAATACAATAGCGCCTGTGAGCATTACGTAGCGGCCATTATACCTGCTGAGTAACATGCCTGTGAAAGGCAGTGTCATCATAAGTCCGGCAGGTAATGCAAACAGCACCCAGCCTAATTCAGCATTATTAAGCTGAAGATGTTGCTGTATGTTTGGTATCCTTGATGCCCAGGTTGCAAATCCAAAACCTGAAGCAAAAAAAAATACTGCAATAGCTATCCTTGCGGTTCTCGGCCTGCCTTTGTCCAGTAGTAATTCTGCCATAACTTTAGTTCAGTGAGCCGCAAAGGTAATAACCAGGTTGTTTACATGATTATGGAAATCTTTGTAAAATTTTTCTGACTTAAAAGAATGGAAAATTTCATTGACACATTATTTGACCCAACACAAGGATCATACGTTAAGTTAACGTGAATAGTGGATAAGCTAATACTTGTTACTGACACGGTTATTAACACAAAAAAGGAGGGGCGTAGGACTAAAGAAACTGCCAAAGGATAACTTTTACAATGCTGATTGCCCGGCCAACATGGATTGACCCGTAGGGCATATATCCAGCAATACACATTCTTTACAATTTGGCTTGGAATAAAAACAGACCTTTTTTCCATGGCGCATCACCACCTGGTGATTGTCGTACACTTGCTGTGCGGTAAACTCCGGCGGCAGCAGCTCTTCGAGCACCCGGTGGGCCCTGGCTTCGCCTATTTTTGCTTCAATGATGCCTAACCGTACTACTACCCGGAAATGATGCGAGTCAACAGGTAAAGCTTTTCCCCGCAGCAGGCTGAACGACATGACCGCAGCGCTGGTTTTCGGACCCACCCCTGGCAGCACTTCCAACCACTGCCTTGCCGCTGTAACCTCCATACCGGCAAGGAAATCCAATGATAAACTGCCATGAAGTTCGGTAACGCGCCGCAATACCTCCTGCAATCGGGGTGCTTTCTGTTCAGGCCAGGTGCAAGGAGTGATAGCCTCCTGGACTGCAGCGGTAGGGGCATCACGTACATTTTCCCAGGTCACGAAAGTACTTATCAGGTTAGCAAAGGCCTTGGCGGAGCTGCTGTTCCTGGTGCGGTGTGATAGCAATGCAGAAACCAATTCACTCATCGGGTCCAGATCGTGAAAATACTTTATCTCGCTGCCATAAATAGCAGACAGGCGATGATGCACCTCCAATACAAGCGCATATTTATCATCTGTAGCCGTAAGCATGCAATTCCTGATTCAGGTTATTTTGTAATGATACCTATCCATTGTTTGCCAATAGATAATTGAAGTTAAACCCCTGAACTGCATGAATTGTTCAATCATGTTTGAATGTCGTTAACATAAGAATTAAATGTTCAATATTCAGTTATCAATATTCAATTCTCAATGAAGAACTCTTGACAAAATGACAACTGTCTTAAATGAAAATTGATATTTGACTATTGAATATTTTCTTCATTTTAGGCCTCTTAAGTCAGCTACATTGAATCAAGTTGAGCAATTAAGTACATTAAATTTAATTTCCGACTTAGTTCTTAACATCAAATTTTATTTCCGACAAATATATCAGTGCATCCGTACCGGTGGCTTTATTATTTACAAATACAAAATACACATCGTGTTTGCCTTCAGCACCGTTTACTATTGCTTTGATCCTTGATCCGCGTCTTACCTGTCTTGGTGCACCGGGTTGTCGCGGAACAATATTATCAGTCTGCGCAATCAACTTACCTGTTGGTGAATCCAATCGCACTTCAATAACGCCGCCAATGCCTTCGCTGTTACCTGCGTTTGCAGTTGCTGCGAATTCTAATGAGTCGACACCTGAGAAATCAATGTTATTAAGTGCCAGGTAAGAACCGTTGCCTCTCGCGGCGGCCATCGTTCTGCCGGGTGTAAATTCAATGCTATTGAATTTATCAATATTTGCTACCCGCACTGTAGGGTTGCGCAATACAACCAGGTCTTCTGAAGATAAAGATGGAGCCAGGTTTGTGCCCTTATCGGGATATGACGCCCGAAAGATAAAGTTACCTTTATCCCCTTCTCCGGGAGGTACCTGCAGCACATACTTACCCGTGACCGGCCTCGAAACAGCAGCCTGCTTTTCACCAAGACTAAGCACATACTTTACAATGGATCTT
>CAXTDO010000667.1:0-4001 GCA_964242315.1 uncultured Flavihumibacter sp. | reverse complement strand
AAATAAAGCAGCGCATACGTGAACGTTGCATAGCAATCATATACCTCTCTTAATCATGTTCATCAGCGGTTTGAACATCAGGCATCACTGACAAATAATGAAAAATTGTCAAACCATCATCAGCATGTTGTCACACATGCTTACCATAACTGTCAAATTTCCTTCACAAACTGTCAGGAATTCCTCGTTTTTAACATGTTAATTGGTTTGGTATGAAATTCGTTTAGCTTTGCACACCAATTATTTCAAAACAAAATCAAACAAATAACATGGCTAACAAGTTAAACATTACTCCATTACACGACAGGGTAGTAGTGAAACCCGCTGCTGCTGAAGAAAAAACTGCAGGTGGTATTATTATTCCTGACACTGCAAAAGAAAAACCTCAACGTGGAGAAGTAGTTGCAGCAGGTCCTGGAAAAAAGGATGAGCCGGTAACTGTAAAAGCCGGTGATACTGTATTGTACGGCAAGTATTCCGGTACTGAAATCAGTGTAGATGGTCAGGATTTTCTTATCATGAGAGAAAGTGACATTTTAGCAATTGTTTAATACGAATATCTTCAGGTGATCCATTTTTTAGTAAATGATTGCTAATTAGAATCCGGATCCTATCCCAACCTGATGTTAAATCTCACATTTTTAAATTCCCAAATTAAATTAATATGGCAAAGCAAATTTTCTTCGACATCGATGCCCGTAATAAGATGAAGAAGGGTGTTGATACACTGGCTAATGCAGTGAAAGTTACACTAGGCCCGAAAGGTCGCAACGTAGTTATTGAAAAGAAGTTTGGCGCTCCATCTGTTACTAAAGATGGTGTAACGGTAGCTAAGGAAATTGAACTGGAAGATCCAATTGAGAATATGGGTGCCCAGATGCTGAAAGAAGTAGCAAGTAAGACTTCTGATATCGCCGGCGATGGTACCACCACTGCAACAGTGCTGGCACAATCAATCATCAGTGAAGGTTTAAAAAATGTGGCTGCCGGTGCAAATCCGATGGACTTGAAGCGTGGTATTGACAAAGCTGTAATCGCTGTAGTGGAAAACCTCAGATCTCTTTCACAGGCTGTAGGTAATGATAACAGCAAAATTGAGCAGGTGGCTTCTATCTCTGCCAACAATGATCCTTCTATCGGTAAACTGATAGCAGAAGCAATGACAAAAGTTGGTAAAGAAGGTGTTATAACTGTTGAAGAAGCTAAAGGTACTGATACGAGTGTTGACGTAGTGGAAGGTATGCAGTTCGATAGGGGTTATATTTCAGCTTATTTCGTTACCAATAGCGAAAAAATGGAAGTTGAACTACAGAATCCGTACATCCTGATTTATGATAAAAAGATTTCTGCGATGAAAGACATCCTCCACATTCTGGAGAAAGTTGCCCAAAGCGGACGTCCGTTGCTGATTATCGCAGAAGACCTCGAAGGTGAAGCACTGGCAACACTGGTAGTAAACAAACTACGTGGTACAATTAAAGTTGCTGCTGTAAAAGCTCCGGGTTTTGGTGACAGAAGAAAAGAAATGTTGCAGGATATCGCCGTTCTCACAAAAGGTATCGTTATCAGTGAAGAACAAGGTTTTAAACTGGATAATGCCGATCTTACCTATCTTGGAGAAGCTTCTTCCGTATCAATAGACAAAGATAATAGTACTATTATAGGCGGAAAAGGCAAATCAGAAGATATCGATGCACGTGTTAACCAGATCAAAGCTCAGATCGAAACAACGACTTCCGATTACGATAAAGAAAAATTACAGGAACGCCTTGCTAAATTAAGTGGTGGTGTTGCCGTACTTTATGTAGGTGCTGCTACAGAAGTTGAAATGAAGGAAAAGAAAGACCGTGTTGATGATGCTTTACATGCTACAAGGGCTGCGGTTGAAGAAGGTATCGTTCCCGGCGGCGGTGTTGCTTACATCCGTTCTATTGCCGGTCTGGAAAATCTGAAAGGAATCAATGATGACGAAACTACCGGTATTGCAATTGTTAAGAGAGCAATTGAAGAACCTCTTCGCCAGATTGTGATCAACAGTGGTATTGAAGGTAGCATCGTTGTACAGAAAATAAAGGAAGGTAGCGGTGACTTTGGTTTCAATGCGCGCACTGAAGTATATGAAAATATGTTTGCAGCAGGTGTTATTGATCCTACTAAGGTAACAAGGATCGCTTTAGAGAACGCTGCTTCAATTGCGGGTATGCTGTTAACTACTGAATGTGTAGTTGCAGACAAGCCTAAGAAAGAAGAAGCGCACAGTCATGGTGCTCCTGATATGGGCGGTATGGGTGGCTACTAATAAAAGCTTCGTTTCGTTTTATATCCCCCGTTGTGTTTATACATAACGGGGGATTTTTTTTAACCGCAGAGAGCACAGAGGAGGAAACGCAGAGGGCGCAGAGGGTTTCCTCTGCGCCCTCTGCGTTTCCTCCTCTGTGCTCTCTGCGGTTAAAAAACCATGAACAATAGGAACTTCATAAAGACGTTTGTATATTGGTAAAAGCTCCGTCGCTGATTCTTTAGCAAGAACCAGGTGCAGGGTTTCTTCGTAACTATAACTGTGTTTTATTATATGATTACCCTAACCCGTTTCTCAACCCTGTATTTTATTTTGTTGGCATCTTTGAGCACCACCACATTGTTTTCTCACAATACAACCTCCGGCAGCTACTTTTCCAAGTATCAATATAATGATACTGTTACAATACCAGCAATTCCTGATACTGCCATGAAACGTTATCTGGCACTCGGAGACTCTTATACCATCGGTCAATCTGTAAAAGTTAATGAACGGTATCCGGTACAGGCCGTTGAGCAACTGCGCAGTGCAGGTTTCAATGTGGCAGAAGCAGAAATCATTGCTACCTCCGGATGGACGACAGGTAACCTGCTTGAGGCTGTTAAGGCAAAAACTGCTGCCCCGGATTATGATATGGTAACTTTATTGATCGGAGTAAATAATCAATACCAGCGCAGGTCAATGGAAGAATACCGTATACAGTTTACGTCATTGCTGAAGAAAGCGATCCGCTTTGCCGGCAACCGCCCGGGAAGAGTAATAGTACTATCTATACCGGATTATTCCGTAACACCCTTTGCACATCATTCTGACAGGGAAAAGATAGCACATGAGATCAATTCATTCAACCTGATAAACAGGCAAATTGCTGTTGCATGCCATGTTAATTATCTTAATATAACAAATGAAAGTCGTAAAGCGGCGAAAGACCATAGTTTAATTGCTTATGATGATCTGCATTTTTCAGGTAAGGAATACAGCATATGGACTTCCTTACTGGTTCCCATGATAAGCACAGCATTGAAAAATAATACTGCACCCAATACTGTAAAAAGATAAGCAATGGATATCTCATCTTATTCATCCCGGGTAAGCGATACTATCAAATCTTTGTGATGCGGATATTCATTAATTAACGCATGCCTGTCTGCTAATTCAAAATCCGCAAAATCAAATCCGGGTGCAACAGTGCAACCGGCAATACAGTAAGTAACATCAGTTGCCGGCCTGGATGCAAACCAGCTTCCTGCTCTAATTACACATTGGAAAGTGTTGTCTGCTATAGCCGGATCATTGCCCAGTTTATGTTCTGTCAAATGGCCGTCCGCTTGTATCTCATATACCAGCAAGGTTCCCCCAAAATAAAAATGCCATTGTTCATCTGAAGCGATGCGGTGAAAGGCAGAGAATTGCCCTGGCTCCAGCATAAAGTAAATACTTGTAGAAATATGCCTGTTACCGTTGAATTGGTTTGGCAATATTTCTTTTTGCAGTATCATTGCGGAACGATAAATTTCTTTAAAGGAACCTCCCTCAATATGCCTGGTGAGTTGTAATTTTTCTATCCAGAAATTTGCTGGTGGAATCATTGATTTATTGTTCAATGCGAACTTTTACGGTGCTGCTGTTTTTGTAAAACCAGCGGTTAAGAGAATCGCGAATGCGTAGCGTGTCAGCAGGTGTTGCCGGTAAAGAATAATAT
>CAXTDO010000666.1:3267-4002 GCA_964242315.1 uncultured Flavihumibacter sp. | reverse complement strand
CTGTTATGTTACCGTTAGCGCTGATGGTGATACCTATGCATCCGTTTGTGATACTGACACAATTAACATTGATGTCGTTCAGCAGTGTGATCAACCATTTAAATATTGAAATTTATCCCGGTAACTTTCACAAGCATGCAGTAGGCAAGTGGATCATCGGCGCCACACATCATTCCCTGCATCATAAGCAGTTCAAATACAACTTCGGGTTATATTTTACTTTCTGGGATAAATTAAAAAATACCGAAAGTCCCGTGTACGATCAATTGGTTGAAACAAAAACTAAAATCAGCAAAAAAAAATAAACAAAATACATTTGTTGTTAATTAAGGGCCTGTAAAACCGATGAACCTGTTAATAATCTCAGAGGTTGCCCGTTAATTCTCCGGAGCGTTAACGTATTCTGCATTTAATAAAAACTAAAATACCGCTATGCTACTGCTTATGAAAAAATTACAAAAACGCGGTTATCTTTACCTGCTGTTTTTTGCGCTGGTGCCCGCCGGCATTTTTGCCCAGATTAAAACGCTCAGAGGCAAGGTAACAGACGGTAAGTCACAGCCTGTCGCCGGTGTAACCGTTAGTGTAAAAGGCGGTAATGCTTCCACTGCCACAGCCGATGATGGAACCTTCACTATCGCTGCCACACAAGGCGCTACGCTGATCTTCACCTCTGTAAATTACGATCCGGTTGAACGCAAAGCAGGTACCGGAAATACATTAAATGTTTCTCTG
>CAXTDO010000666.1:0-3257 GCA_964242315.1 uncultured Flavihumibacter sp. | reverse complement strand
AGATCATCCAGTCTCACCGACGTAGTGGTGGTGGGCTACGGAACAAAAAGAAAGATCGACCTTACCGGAACCGTAAACTCTTTACAGTCGGAAGAGATCACCAAAGCCCGCGCTACCAACGCGCAGGAAGCTATGCAGGGCCGGTTGCCCGGTGTGGACATCAGGCGTTCATCCGGCAAGCCCGGTGCTGATTTCAGTATCGAAATACGCGGCGCGAACTCTATCACCGGTAATACACAACCGCTTTATGTGGTGGATGGCATTCCTGTTGGGCAAAATGGCAGCGCTACCAATCCTATCAATGACATCAACCCTGCCGATATTGAAAGGATAGATGTACTGAAAGATGCATCCTCCACAGCAATTTACGGTTCCCGTGGCGCTAACGGCGTTGTGCTGATCACTACCAAAAGAGGTAGCAGCGGAGCCGCTAAAATTTCGTACGACGGTTACGTTGGAACCGTTAATCCATACCATATTCCACCAGTGATGGACGGGCCGACCTTTGTAACCTATGCCCGCGATTTTTATAACGCACTGAGCGGCTATCCGGCCACGCCGGTTACAGACGATAAAATATTTTCCGCCACCGAGCTTACAAACATTAAGAATAATACTTACACCAACTGGATAGACCTGATCAAAAGAAATGGAGTATCGGCCAACCATAGCCTTTCCGTTTCAGGTGGCGACGCAAAAACGGCTTACTTTATATCTGCCGGTTATCAGTTGTACCAGGGAACCATGAAGATTGAGAACACCAAGAAATATACACTGAAGGCAGGTCTCGACAAAACGGTGAATGCATTCAAATTCGGCGCTTCGCTTTATACAACGTTTGCGGATATCCATCCGTCAAGCGCCGAAGCTTTCCGGAGCGCGTATCGTTTGCGCCCTACCGGTAGTGCCTATAATGCCGATGGTTCGGAAAGATTTTTTGTTTATGAAAGCGAAGCGCAGATCACCAATCCTTTGTTCGATTTCAGAAACGAGATCAGGCAACAGCAGTACGTGCACGTTTTGCCAAATGTTTACGGCGAGGCCACAATAATAAAAGGGCTTCGCATCCGCAGTTCATTCAGTCCTGATATTACTTTTCAACGGCAGGGTCAATTTAATGATACCTATTCCAAACAACAATTAGGCACAAGGCCCAGCAGCGGATCAAGCAGCTCTAACCAATGGGTCAACTATACCTGGGATAATTTACTGACCTACAATAACCAGTTTGGAAAAAGCAAGATTGATGTAACCCTGGGTAACACCTTTGAATACCATCAGCAGGACTTTAGCTCTAACAGCGTACAGGGACTGCCTTTCCGCTCGCTTTGGTATAACCTGCAATCAGCCACTACTATTAATGGCGTGGCACCTATCATTACGGTTAACAGCGGTTATTCCAAACAAACTATCGAATCTTTTTATGGAAGGGCCAACTATACCTTCAACAACCGGTACCTGTTTACGGCAACATTGAGAAGTGATGAGAACTCCATTTTTGCACCCGATCATAAAAGAGGTTATTTTCCTTCAGGCGCCTTTGCATGGATCGCCAGCGAAGAAAATTTCATAAAAACTATCAATGCCATCAGCCTGCTAAAAATAAGGCTGAGCTATGGTAAATCGGGCAACGCGGCCTTATCGGGTATCTTGTATCCTTACGTTACACAATCCGGCTTGAACAGTACCCTGTACGACTTCAACGGTGCAGGCGCTAATGGCTTTGCACCTTCTTTCGGCAACCAGAATTTAACATGGGAGAAAACGGATGAATACAACATAGGATTCGATCTTGGACTGATAAAAAACAGGATCAGCGTACAGTTCGACCTGTACCGTAAAACTTCCCAGGGCTCCATCCTGGCACAGCAGATACCCGCAGCTAATGGATATTCATCTACTACTACTAATTTAGGATCGGTGCGCAACCAGGGCATTGAACTGGGCATCAACACCGTGAACATACGTTCCGCAAAACTTACCTGGACTACCAATTTTAATGTTGCCATGAATAAAAACGAAATCCTGGAACTATACGAGGATGGGAAAGATGATATCGGCAATGCACGCTTTTTGGGTAAGAAAACCCGTGTAGTGTACAATTACAAAATCACCGGCGTATGGCAAACAAGTGAAGCCGCCCAGGCAGCCGCTTTCGGATTGAAACCGGGTCAGTATAAAGTAGAAGACATTAATAACGACAAAAAGATTGACGCTAATGACCGGCAAATATTAGGAAGCGATATTCCAAAATGGTTTGGCGGCCTTACCAGCAACATGAATTTTGCAGGCTTTGATTTCAGCATAACGCTGTACACCCGGCAGGGAACTTTTGAAAACAGTGTGTTCCTGGAGCAGTTGATGAACGGAGACCAGGCACGTGCAAGGTTCGGCGCCTTCGACCGCAGCTACTGGACACCTACCAATCCAGCTGATAAGTGGGCGAACACCGCCATTGAAACCAGCGACAGAAGAACGATTGCACAGTTTCAGAATTCTTCGTACACCAAAATCAGTAACTTGACTTTAGGGTACACTTTCCCCGGCACCATCCTTCAAAAAATCAGGTTACAAAATCTGAGAATATATGCAAATGCATTCAACCCTTTTATCTTCAGCAATTTTATTGGCTGGGATCCTGAAAACCCCAGTGGCAACTCTTTCCTGAACCAGGATTTCAGAACAAGAACCATTATGCTGGGTCTGAATGTAACGCTCTGATTCCATATCATTCCACAACTTTAATATCATGAAATCTATCAATAAAAATTCTTTGCTTTGCTGTGCCGCTTTACTTGTGTTTACAGTTGGATGTAAAAAATATACGGATGAAAGTAATCCCGCAAACAGAACCGCAGAAACCTATTATAATATCGCTTCGGGGTTTGAAGACCTGGTAAAATCGAATTATGCTACTTTAAGAGGCATCACCAATTTTCCGGTGCTGTTCAACCAGGGTACTGATGTATACTCAACACCAGGCATCACGGATAATAGCGGGCTGAATCTCTACAATAACAACCTCAATTCATTCAACGGAGATGTAGATGCTTTTTATAGGCAATTGTATTCAGCCATTAACATTGCTAACAATACCCTGTACTGGTCTACCCAGGTAACCGATGGCAATGCAGCGAACATAGCCATTCGTGTGGCAGAAGCAAAAGCATTGCGTGCTTATGATTACTATTTACTGGTGGAAACATTTGGTGATGCGCCGCTTGTGCTCACGCGCACTACCTCAGTAACGCTAACGT
>CAXTDO010000665.1:0-4035 GCA_964242315.1 uncultured Flavihumibacter sp. | reverse complement strand
AAACTATTCTCTATATTATAACGCTAGAACTAATATCGCCATTCCTGAAAATAGCATTCTCGCGCTGAACGGCAACAGTAAAACAGGGTTACATCCTGCCATGACCGGCTTACAATCGTTGTACAACGATGGTAAACTATCTGTTGTTCAGGCCGTTGGGTATCCTTCCCCCAGTTTTTCACATTTCAGGGCAACAGATATCTGGATGACTGCATCGGCATCGAACGTTGAATTAGATAGCGGCTGGGCAGGAAGGTATCTGAATGGAGAATATCCCCAGTATCCGAACGGTTTTCCAAATGCTACTGTCCCCGATCCGCTGGCTATTCAAATCGGTTCCGTAACCTCATTAACCTTGCAGGGCCCTTCTGTAAGTATGGGAATGAGCATCAGTGATCCCAATTCTTTTTATAATTTTTTAAGCGGTGTTCAGGATCCGGTTCCCGATTTACCCTGGGGAAAAGAGCTGTCATATGTAAGGTTGGTAGCCCGCCAGTCTGCTCAATATGGAGATGTAATTAAAAATGCGGCTGCAAAAGTTCCTGTGCAAGGTGCTTACCCTGCAAATAACGACCTGGGGGCTCAACTTAAAATTGTTGCCCGGTTGATAAAGGGCGGATTAAAAACAAGGGTATATATGGTTAGCACGGGAAGCTTCGACAACCACTCGGCCCAGGTAACCACTTCCGATACTACATCCGGTACCCATGCCAACCTTTTAAAAAGAGTGTCCGATGGTATCAAAGCATTTATGGATGATTTAAAAGGTTTAGGTGTGGAAGACAGGGTGGTAGGAATGACTTTCTCCGAATTCGGAAGAAGGATCAAGTCGAATGCCAATGTAGGAACCGATCATGGTGCAGCAGCACCCTTATTTGTTTTCGGAAAGGCGGTAAAGTCAGGGGTATTGGGAAATAATCCTACTATACCTACTAATGCGGGTGTGAATGATAGTGTTCCTATGCAATATGATTTTAGAAGTATTTATGCTTCCTTATTAACCGATTGGTTCTGCGTTAAGGCAAACGACCTGCTGCCGATAATGAATAATAACACTTTCCAGGCATTACCATTAATATCGGCCGCTTCCTGTAATACGGTCCTAGCTATTACCGGTCTTGAAGACCTAAACCGGGCAGCCGGCGACCAGCTTATCATTAATTATCCCAACCCGTTTGTAGAAAGTACAAAAATTACCTTTAAATCTAAAGGCGGGCATTGCCTGGTGCAGGTTATGGATACTACAGGCCGAGTAATTAGTTTACTTGCCGACAAAGAATATACTCCCGGTATATATAATCTCGACTTCAACAGCGGTGCATTGCCTACCGGGGCCTATTATGTAAGATTACAAAACGGACCATTGCAACAGGTGAGGCCTATGTTGAAAGTAAGATAAGCAGTCCAGCTATCAGTTATCAGGAAGAAACATTTCGAACAGTATTCTGCTGACGGCTAATAACATCTTATTAATAAAAATATATTTCAATCTCTCTGCAAGATTGTATCTAGTGTATATATTTGCAACATGGTTTCAAAATATATGCTTCTCCATCCGTCTTTTGTACTTATTACAATTATTGCTTTTTTGTCTGCAGGAGGGGTGCGTGCCCAGAGCCCGGAAAACGCTGTAAAAAAGCAAAATATGAGAATTCAGTTAACAGGTAAAATAACCGATGTTAAATCCGGACAGCCACTGGCAGGAGCCTCTGTTTATTTTTCAGATATTAAGAGCGGATCAGTTTCCAACGACCAGGGGCAATATAAAATACAAAATCTTCCTCCCGGAAGATACCTGGTAGAAGTGTCTTTTCTGGGATATACTTCTATAATTGATCATGTTGAACTAAGAGGCGATGTTAAGCGTGATTTTACGTTAAATCCTTCGGTAGTAGAGAATGAAGCGGTAACAGTTACGGGCGTTTCTACCGCAACTTCGGTTAGAAAATCTCCTGTTCCTGTTGATATTTTAAAGCGCCAGGATCTTTTAAAAACATCTTCCACCAATCTTATCGATGCATTAAGCAGAACACCCGGTGTTTCTCAAATCTCTACGGGGCCGGCTATATCAAAGCCTACTATCCGGGGCCTGGGATATAACAGGCTGGTAGTAGTAAATGATGGCATGCGCCAGGAAGGACAGCAATGGGGAGACGAGCATGGTATTGAAATAGATGAATACAGCGTTAATAAAGTGGAGGTGTTAAAAGGACCTGCATCCATTATGTATGGCAGCGACGCGCTTGCCGGAGTGATAAATATTCTTACCAACGTTCCTGTTGCGGAGGGAACTATTAAAGGGAATATTTTAAGTAACTACCAGACCAATAATGGCATGCTGGGGTTAAATGCAAATCTTGCGGGAAATATCAACGGATTTAACTGGAACATATACGGCTCACACAAATCTGCTTACGATTATACCAATAAATATGATGGCAGGGTATTTAATTCAAAGTTTAATGAAAGAAATTTCGGAGGATATGTTGGACTGAATAAAAGCTGGGGTTACAGTCATATATTGGTAAGTAATTTTGACCAGGTGCTAGGTTTAACAGAAGGAGACAGGGATAGCATTACCGGTGCGTTTACAAAATTGGTCAACGTTGGTGGTACGGAGAAAGAAGTTATTGCCGGGGGCGATGATTTTAAATCAAGGAATCTCTTTGTTCCCAAACAACACATTCAGCACTTTAAGATAAGTACCGACAACAGCTTCAGGGCGGGAAACGGGAGGCTGACGCTTAATCTCGGATTTCAGCGAAACCAGCGGCAAGAATTCGGTAACGTGCTTGAGCCCGATGAAAAAAGTTTGTACTTCGATCTGAAGACCATCAATTACAATCTTCAATACCACTTTCCGCAGAACAATAGTAACTGGGAAACTACTATAGGTGTAAATGGTATGCAACAAAATAATACCAATAAAGGAGTTGAAGTACTGATACCTGCCTACGATCTGTTTGATATAGGTGGCTTTGTTTATTCTAAAAAAAGTTTCGATAAGCTAACGGTCAGCGGCGGACTTAGAGTTGACAACAGAACTTTACATTCAAAGGAATTACAGGAGGGAGGCGATATTAAATTTCAAAAATTCACCAAGCAGTTTTCAAATCTTTCAGGAAGCGCAGGTTTTAGTTATGAAACAAGTAAGACTGTTACCTTAAAGTTGAATCTGGCACGCGGATTCCGTGCACCAAGCATTCCGGAACTCGCCAGCAATGGCGCACATGAAGGCACTAACCGGTATGAATATGGGGAACGGGATCTAAAATCGGAAACAAGCCTCCAGGCCGATGCAGGTGTGGATATCAACACAGAGCATGTTTCTTTTTCTGCGAACATCTTTTATAACAGCATCAAAAATTTTATCTATTACCGTAAGTTGTCTTCCGTTAACGGAAGCGATTCCGTAATAACCATCGACGGCCATGATAACCTTGCCTTCAGGTTCGATCAGAACAATGCAAAATTGTACGGAGCTGAATTCAACCTGGATATTCACCCGCATCCGCTGGACTGGCTTCACATTGAAAACACCTTTTCTTATGTGCGCGGAACTTTAAGCGAAGCTCAGGACGGCAGTAACAACCTGCCTTTTATCCCCGCCAGAAGGCTGGTAAGTGAGCTAAGAGGTGACTTTTCTAAAAGGGGAAAATTATTCCGCAATGCTTATGTGATGATAGAGGCAGATAACACATTTGCACAGAATCATCCTTTTACAGGTTACAACACCGAAACCAACACTCCCGGATATACGCTGTTTAATGCAGGTATAGGTGCCGACATCAGCAAAAAAAGCAAAACATTATTCAGTGTTTACCTTGCGGCTAAAAACATAACCGACGTAGCTTATCAAAGCAATTTAAGCCGTTTGAAATATACAGCAGAGAATCCCGTTACCGGCAGAATAGGTGTATTTAATATGGGAAGAAACTTCAGCGTTAAAGTTAATATACCGCTGTCGTTTGCCGTGAAGTAATCAGGTATGAGGTGTGAGGTATGATGTAAGAATTATTAATGATTAATTATTAA
>CAXTDO010000664.1:0-4044 GCA_964242315.1 uncultured Flavihumibacter sp. | reverse complement strand
GAAACGCGCGTTGTCTGTGCCTCCTGATGCAGATACCTGGTAATTATTCATGGGAGCAGTCTGGTATACAACATCCTGCCAGTTAGTCTCGGGCAGTAAAGAAGGGTTTTTGAATTCGTTGGGTATTTTCAAAGCAACATTGCTGCCACGTACGGAATTGGGGTCAGTGGCGCTTCTTCCGGCAATAGGAACACCATTTAGGTAGGTATAATTGTAATTCCTGATATCAGTCTGCCTGGCCACCCACTCTGCGGTGGATAATGTAGGAACCTTATGGTCGATGTTTTGCCAGCCGGTGCTTACATTTACGTTTACCTGCGTTTTGCCTTTGGAACCCTGTTTGGTGGTAATGATAACAACACCGTTAGATCCCCTCGATCCATAGATGGAAGTGGCGGAGGCGTCTTTCAAAATGTCTATTGACTGTATGTCACCGGGATTAATAGATGCCAACGGATTTGTTGGAACGTTTGCTCCACTTGCTCCCTGTGCATTATATGAATTGGTGGTATTATCAAGGGGAACACCATCTATTACATACAAAGGTGTATTATCAGCGCTGATCGAGCCAACTCCCCTGATTTTTATGCTAAGTCCTGCACCGGGTGCTGATGAAGCCTGTTGCACCTGCACTCCGGCAACCTGTCCCGCAATCGCTTCTCCAAAAGACACCACAGCTTTATCCTGCAGTTGTTTTACTCCAACGGATGATATAGACCCTATAACATCCTTTTTTGTTTGAGTGCCATATCCTACAACAACCACTTCATTTAAAGAAGAGGTACCTACTTCCAATTCTATATTAATGGTGGAATTTTTTTCCACCGGCACTTCCTTATCGGTGAATCCCACATAAGAAAATATCAGGGTACCACCGGATGCTACATTAATGGTGAATGAGCCGTTGTTATCAGTGGAAGTAGCAGTTCTTCCGCCTTTGACCGTTACGGTTACACCAGGCAGCCCTTGTCCGGTTGCGCGTCCTTTAACCACTCCGGAAATGCGGTTAGCTGCATTCTGTGCAATTGCAAACTGTATATTAAAAGCCATTAAAAAAAGCAGGAAGACGAAAAAGGAACGTTTCCGGCATTCAGCGCCCGCCATGCGTAGGACAGCACAGCGTCGACGAAGTTTTTTAGTCATAATGTTGAAGTTTTGGTTATATTATGAATTAATTATTCTTTGAAGAGTCTTTACAAATATATGATGTACCGTATAAGAAAAAAAATTTCCGTAAGATTCTGAAAAAAAATTCATTCTATCGAAAGGTTTCAAAAGTCAATAGGATTTAAATAATAATTAAACATTCTATTTATAGTGTTGATTTTGCTATTATGATATACAGGCCCTGATAATAGCGCTAAAAAGATTTATATTTGAAAGCCTTATCTTGTGATTTAAAGCCAAGTTTTTCGTTTTCTTATCTTTTGTAATAAATTTATTTATAAAGCAATTAAATGGAGGTCAAGAAAAGCATTTCAACGGTTGAGCGCAGAACACTCATAATGGAAAAATTAGATGTGGAAGGGCAACTGGATGTTGGATCCTTAAGCAAAGAGCTGGGTGTAAGCGAGGTAACGATTAGGAATGATCTTAATTGGCTGGAACGAAAAAACATGCTTGTAAGGGCGCGGGGTGGAGCAATGAAAGCAGAACGGGTAGGCGCGGAAATCAGCCTGTCAGAAAAAAACAAACTTCATTACCAGGAAAAGCTGAAAATCGGCAAAGCGGCTGCGGCTCTTATACAAAGTGGTGATACCATAATCCTTGACTCCGGAACAACTACGAATGAAATCAACAATAATCTTTCTAACATTGACTCATTGACAGTGATCACCAATGCACTTAACATTGCTAACAAGCTGGTGGAGCAGGAACATGTAAATGTGATTGTTCCCGGCGGCTTTTTAAGAAAGAACTCCCTTTCATTGGTTGGCACCACGGCGGAAGAAAGTTTTAAAAATTATTTTTGCGACAAATTGTTCCTTGCCGTAGATGGCTTCAATACAACTTTTGGCTTATCTACGCCCAATGTGGAAGAGGCGCATTTAAACCGGGTAATGATTTCCATTGCAAAACAGGTTATTGTAGTTACTGACTCCAGTAAGTTTCAAAAAAGAAGTTTTGCTTTCATAGCTCCGATAACGGCGGTAGATATCGTTGTTACCGACGCCGGCATACCGGAAGAAGACAAAAAACGCCTGGAAAATGCAGGAATAAAAGTGATTATTGCGTAAGCTTGCTCGATGACGTTTGTGTTATGTTAATCGTAAATTAACGTATTATCTCTCACGCTTTAAAATGGTTTAAAGGCGTACCGAAACTCTATTATTTACAAACTTCCAGCGCTTTCATTAAAAGCTTAAAGCGGTTTACCATTGCCGGAGACGCCAGTTGTTTCTCAAGTTTCTCCGCAGTTTCAGTGTTATTGTTGTAGGCGGCAAGCACCCATTCGAATGCAGATGCCGCAGCTCCTGATGAAATGCTCCAGTTACATAGAGAATCCTGTTCTGCTTTCCATCCGGCAATTAACTGTTTTAGTTCTTCCTGCTTTCCGTTCTTACTAAGCACCAATATAGAAATGTAATTATCAACCGGAGTTTTTCCACCCAGCCAATTCTCCCTATCAATTGAATAGTTTGTTATCTTCTGATAATAGTCATCTGCTTCAGTCATCTTACCAAGCTTTGTTTGACAAAAGGCTGCAATGAAATTATGGAGTCGCGTATCGGGATTATAAGGACTTCCTGATCCAAGATTTTCTGGCCACTTCCTGGCATCATCCAAATACTTTATTGCCTGCTGGTATTTCTTTTGTTCCACTAATTTTAAGGCAAGAGAAAGATTCGCCAGCTCATACAGTTCATGGCCTTCCTGCGCACCTTCCTGGGGTAGAATCAATGTTTTGCTCAGTACGTTAACGCACTCTTTCAAACGGTTAGTGTTCAACAAGCACTTAGCATACTCCATAGACACTATGGCGTTCTTCGCAAACCTTTTGTATGCCTGTGCGGCATTGTTATAAGCCTGCTCAAATGATTCTTTGCTAACCAGATACTCGGTGCGATAGTGCCATGTGCGCCACTCAGCAGGCTGCAGTTGCAAAGCCCTTTCAAAATCCTTACTTACAGAATTATCTTTAGCAGAGTCGCCCTGGAACAGCTTGCCTCTTACTAAATAGAAGGGCGCAAAATCCGGAGTATCGCCACATTGCGTAAACAATTCCTTTGCTTTTCCCGGCCGTAAATTGTTCCAGTAAACGAGGCCCAGATAATAGGTTGTTTTCCATGACGGCATTTGCTGCTGCGCCCAGGTAAGCACCGGAATGGTTTCCAGCCGGAAAGGGAATACAAAAGCGGGCGATAAAGCTTCCGCCTTTTTTAGATACCCAAGGCTTTCAACAGGAGATGTGTTTCTTTTAAGCCAGGCAAGCCAATAAAAAACGGTAGGGTAGGAAGGCGCCTGCTCCAGCACACTAATTGCTTCACCATTTAATCCCTGATTAGCATAAGTAAGTGCCAGTTCGAGATAGGTTTCATGGGGCAATTCATTTCTAATGGCTCCCTTAAAATTATTAAGGGAAGCTTCTGTTGGGTGGAGAAGATGTTGCTCAAACCGCGCATAGTGGCTTAGCGGATCGATGTTCAATAATACATTCAGCACACTATCGGCTTTGGAAATTTCTTTTAACTTTCTGTAAGCAGTAGCAAGACGTTCGTAGGCCAGCAGGTTGTTGCCATTAAACAGTAATGATCGCCTCGCAAATTCTGCCACCTCTTCAAAATCATTTCGCTGCATTTTAATGCCGGCGAGGTGCACATAGGCAGCAGAGCGATATTCCAAAGTACGGGCGGCCATGCTAAAGGCTTCTTCCGCTTCCGTTAACTTACCCAGCCTGAGCAGCAGATTGCCATAAATAAAATTTGCCCCTGCATCATAGCTATTAGATTCAAGCACTTTGCGGGCATATCCAATCCCCTGGTCGTATTGCGCACTTCTGTAATAGTATTCAGCCACCCGGCAAAGAGCCTCGCTGTACGTGGG
>CAXTDO010000663.1:0-4063 GCA_964242315.1 uncultured Flavihumibacter sp. | reverse complement strand
TGTCGATGGCAAGATCGAAGTTAAATCTAAATTAGGCAATTATACTGCGACGAAGGGCTCTTTTATCAGTATACCGAAGGGCGGTGTAGTACATTCCTTTAAAAACGCAGCTGAAAATACCGCGCACTTGCTTTGTACAGTGGTCCCCGCAGGGATGGAAGACTTTTTTGAGGCGATCGGCGAACCGGTAGAACCAGGTCAATTCTTGCCTTTGCCAGAATTCACTGAGGATTTTGTAAAAAAGCTACAGACCATAGCTCAAAAGCATGGCCAGGAAGTTTTCCCACCGAACTTCCTTGATTAAAATATCAAACCCGTTTAATATGAGCACTACAGAAATAATGGATATTCCTATGGATGACCTGAAAGATCTTTTCAATCAAGTTCATGAAAAATTTGTTTGTACGGCGAGCAAGACCGGTGAACCCAATGTTTGCCTGATGGGTACAGTCAGAATTTCCGAAACCGGATTTGTCGAATTTGAGATCAGTGACCAGATCTCGTCCACCCTGAACAATATTTTGGGAAATAAATATATCACTTTTATGGCCTACCTGTCCGGTCCGCGGGCGAGAGATTACACCGGGGTAAGGATATATGCAGAGGTAACTGAAGTATTGACCAGCGGTGTGAAACTGGAAATTATCCGGGAAAGCTTGCGTGCACGGTTCGGTGAGGAAAAAGCCTCCGAACTAAGGGCTACCGTTAGTTGCCACATAAAAAGACTGCGCCCCGTTGTAGACCGGGGACAAAACTGGAACGTTTTGCCGTTCGCAACCCCAGAGCACGCTTAATCGATCATTGATCAATTTGTTTATATTTGAACTAAAACATATGAATACAGAAAAAATCGCCATAGTTATCCTACACGAACTCGCCTCCTGGCAGAAACTTAATGTTACCTCCTTTCTGGCAAGTTCAGTGTCAATTGCTTTTCCATCAACCCACGGCGCAAATTTAAAAGACGCCCAGGGCAACAGCTACCTCCCATTTATCAAATTTCCTGTATTAGTCTATAAGGCTGACACCCAGGCGCAGATTAAAAGGGCATTTGGCCGTGCAAAGGACCGTGAACTTCATATCGGGATTTACGTTCAGGAACTATTTGCTACTAAAAATGAAGAACAAAATCTTGAGGTGATTAGCCAATATGGCCCTGATGATCTCAACCTCGTGGGAATAATCGTATATGGTGAAAGTAAAAAGGTCGATAAAGCATTGGACGGCCTTAAGTTGCATGAGTGATCCTGATAAGCCCGCTACAAAGACAACATCACAAACAGCTACACCTAACACTTACTATGCAAAAATCAATTACGCTCCTGCTTCTCTTACTGGCTTCATTTGCAACGGCACAACCCAGCTATATCACCGAAAAAAACATATCGTATTATGACGGTGATGAGGTCAGAAATGAATATATGACCTCACAATGCCTGCTCGATATCTATTATCCAAAAAACACAAAAAATTTTGCCACCATTGTCTGGTTCCATGGTGGCGGATTAACTAACGGCGCAAAAGAAATCCCGCAAGCGCTGATGGATAAAGGATTTGCGGTTATCGGCGTCGGTTACCGGTTCTCACCAAAAGCTAAAGCTCCCGCGTATATAGAGGACGCAGCAGCAGCCGTTGCATGGGCTTTTAGGCATATCGGCCAGTACGGAGGAACGGCAAAGCAGATCTACCTCAGCGGTCATTCCGCGGGTGGTTATCTGGCCATGATGGTCACGCTCGATAAGAGGTACCTGGCTAAATATAATATTGACGCTGATAGAGTCGCTGAAGTCATCCCGTTCAGCGGACAGTGCATTACCCATTTTACTGTAAGAAAAGAGCGGGGAATAAAAGACACGCAGCCGATTATCGACGAGTTAGCCCCTCTTTATTGGGTCCGTTCGGACGCACCACCAATGTTACTTATAACCAGCGATGCAGAACTGGAATTGATTGGTCGGTTTGAAGAGAATGCATATATGCTGCGCATGATGAAACTATGTGGCCATAAAACCAGCCGACTTTTGCAACTGCAAGGTTTTGATCACGGTAACATGCCGCTTCCCGCCTTTCCTTTGTTAATAAAGGAAGTCCAGATCAGGGAAAAGCAGATCAGGTAACCCCTACGTTCAGTTTTAAAATATTTAAAAAACCTAACATAAAAGGATTGTTCCTGCGAAATTGCAAGAATCAGGCTGCCTTAGTTCTTGCAATTGCCGGCGCCGAGCCGTTATGCTTTTTGTAAAAGTTAGTAAAATAAGCAGGTTCTTCAAAGCCAAGCCCACCTGCGATCTGCGCGATACTCCAATCCGTATGCTTTAGCAGGGCGTTAGCTTCCTTCATTACACGTTCAGTAATGTGGCTGGTGGTGGTTTTTCCGGTAATTTCCTTAACAGCGCGGTTAAGGTGATTAGTATGGACGGCCAGTGCCTGCGCAAAGTGATGAGCGGTCGTAAAAGTTAGTGATTGTCCCGGTGAATCTATTGGAAACTGCCTTTCCAGCATATCCAAAAACATATTGGTAATACGGGCTGATGCACTGTTGTTTGAAATGATATTATTTACCGGCGATTTCTTGAGCGCTTCATGCATCAGGATGTGCAGATAATTACGCAGCAGGTCGTATTTACCCGCATAGTCGGCGTTCATTTCTTCCATCATTTTTTTCATCAGCGAAGACACAAAGGTTAACTGCAACTCATTCAAAAAAACAATATGGCTACTGCCAATATTAAATAGCGGGTAATGTTGCAGAATATTTTGATTCTCCTGGGAGTCAATGAAGGCCTGCGTAAATAAGCAAAAATAGCCCTCCTGAGGACCTTCTCCAGGCTCGCATGCTGCCGTTACCGTTGGACTGGAGAACACCAATGCCGGTCGGTCTATAACTACTTCTTTATCTATATAAATCATCTTGACCCGACCGATCACCAATGCGATCTTATAAAAATCTCTTCGGGTAAAAGGAGCCCTGGTTTTGCAGGGGTTTCTCAGGAATACATTAAAGTGTCCCTGCCCGGTATTATTTTCAGAGAAGATCTCTTGATTAGGGGCAGGATGCCGCTGATAAAATTCTTCGAGAGTTTCCAGATGCTGCATGGGACAAAGATAACAATATTTGATAATTATAAAGCAATTTACAGTTAAATGATCTTTCAAGGATTTCCTGTTTGAATATTATAAATTACTGATTGAATTGTATAAATACTTTTTTGATGAACCACCCTAAATTTGTGTCATGGAAACAGGCTTTCGCAAATGGATCATCGTAGTCACAATTATTACTTCAACGATCATCGAATTGATCGATACAACTATCGTCAATGTTTCAATAAATACCATGAGCGGTAACCTGGGGGCTTCGTTGGAAGATACCGCTTGGGTAATTACTTCATATGCCATCGCCAATGTTATCATCATCCCCATGACCAGTTTCCTGGCCGAGAAGATCGGCCGTAAGCAATATTACATTGGCTCGATCCTGCTATTCACATTTGCCTCAGCGCTTTGCGGTTTTTCAAATAACTTATGGGAGCTGGTTGCGTTCAGATTCCTCCAGGGAATTGGTGGCGGCGCCTTGCTTTCGACCTCTCAATCCATACTTTTTGAAACCTTCCCGCCAAAAGAACGTGCTACCGCCAGCGGTATTTTCAGCCTGGGTGTCATTATCGGGCCTTCCATAGGGCCGGTTATGGGCGGTTATATTGTTGACAATTTATCCTGGCAATGGATCTTTTATGTAAATATTCCCATTGGTTTACTCGCCGCGCTATTATCTTATATTTACCTTAATCCAACTAATAGGTCAACAGACGGACGCACTATTGACTGGCTTGGTATCTTCCTTTTGGCGGTAGGCGTTGGCGCCTTACAGATAGTGCTTGAAAGGGGACAAACAGACGACTGGTTTGCGGCTAATTATATCGTGGTACTAACCATAATTTCCGTATTGGCCTTAGCGGTACTGATATGGTGGCAACTCAAAATCGAACACCCGGTTATCAATCTCAGGGTATTAAAGAGCACCACGCTATCCATTTCCGCAATCATGACCTTCGTGCTGGGG
>CAXTDO010000662.1:0-4100 GCA_964242315.1 uncultured Flavihumibacter sp. | reverse complement strand
AACAACTGAATGCTTATTATTCCATTACCAAAACATGGATCAGCCAGGCCAAGATGCAATCGGCGAGTTTGTTCTTTAACGGTAGCAACCTGTTTGTTATCTCCGGTATTAAAGAAATGGATCCCGAACAAAATACCCTCGATTCCTATCCTATCATGAAAACATACACCGGGGGCATCAACATCACTTTTTAAACGACAGGAACCATGAAACAACTACTTACAATATTCATAGCCGCTTTTGCTTTAACTACGTTACAATTTTGCAGTAATAAAGATTTGCTGAATGTAAAAAATCCAAACGCGTATAATCCTGAAGATGTTTGGCGTGATGAGAAACTTGCCAATGCCTATGTGGTGGATCTGTATGCCAGCCTGCCGGGATGGCCTGTTAACCAGGGAGACTATGCCGATGAAAGCGGCGGCCTGCTTACACAGGATTATGTTAGTGCAGCCAATACTAATATGAAATACTGGCCATACACCAATATCAGGAAAACGAACATATTGTTAAATGAGATTGATGGCGGCACACTTGCCAAAACCACCAGGGATGTTCTTAAAGCCCAGGCTCACTTCATTCGTGCCTATCTTTATTTCAAAGCAGTAGTATATCACGGCGGTGTTCCTATCATTAAAGTGCCGCAACTGCTAACCGATTCTTTAAGTGTTCCACGCAATTCCACCAAAGAGTGTTTTGATTTTATCATCCAGGAATTGGATAGCGCTATTAGTGTATTGCCATTGAGGTATACCGGAGATAATTATGGTAGGATCGATAAATCAATAGCAACTGCATTCAAAGGCAGGGTACTCTTATATAAAGCAAGTCCTCAGTTTAATCCTGCTAATCCCTATGATAACACTTACTGGCAGGAAGCGTATACTGCTAACAGCACCGCTAAAACTTTGCTTGAAGGCGCCGGCTTTGCACTTTTCCCTGATTACGGTGGCATCTGGATGAATGAACAGAACGTGGAAGATGTAATGGCTGTGGTATATAAAAATCCCGGTAAGTTAAATGGCAGACAGGATCATTGCGTGCGTCCTTTATCGCAATCTAAAAACTGCACGGGTTCAGATAATCCGATATGGGCGCTGGTTTCCTCCTATCCTATGCTGGATGGCAAACAGCCCGGCACTTCTGCCAAATATCCTTACGACATCGCTACCTTCTGGCAAAACCGAGATCCCCGCTTTAACGCTACCATCGCTTATAACGGTTCCGTCTTTCCGTTAGGGGTAAGCGCCGATCGCCGGCAATACACCGACCTGCAGGTAGGCGGTCTCGATGATGGCTTCGGACCAGGTGAAACATTCAACCGCACCGGATTTTATACAAGGAAAGGCATTGATAATACCCTGGCCCAGGCACAGGTGGAATTGAACTCAGTAGACTGGGTAGAAATAAGGTTCGCAGAAGTGCTGATGAATTATGCCGAGGCAGCCAATGAAACCGGGCACACAGACGAGGCACTGACCGTTTTGAAAAAGATCCGTCAACGCGCAGGCATTGAAGCGGGAGCCGATGGTTTGTACGGACTGGCAGCCGGCATGTCGAGGAGCGCCATGCGTGAGGCGCTTTATTCGGAAAGGTATATTGAGTTTACTTTCGAAGGCATGCGTTTCTGGGATCTTAGAAGAGCACGCAAATTGTCCGTGCTAAATGGCGCTCACAAGTTTGGACTACTGGCGAAATTAAAACCCGGCCTCGACCCTACAGACAAAACCAAAGTATTTCAATCAACCGATTTCACTTATACCGTTACCGAACTGATCAGAACCGGGCTTAAGGAAATCTCCACCCCTGATTCTTACTATTTTTTCCCGCTTGCGCAGGATGAAATGCAGAAGAATCCGAAGCTCCAGCAGAATGCAGCCTGGGGAGGAAATTTTGATCCAACCCTTCATTGATGCGGGTTTGGCATCAAACCCTCCTTGGAGTAATGGAACTGGTTCAACAAATTATGTAGATAGTTCAATGCATATTGTGTACCTACGGCACACAAGCTCATTTTAAGACCCTGTCTACCAATATTTAATCCCTAACGGGATTGTCAAACAGTTCTGGGAAGCTCGCCGCGTTAGCGGCCTAATATCGGTAGAAAAAGATACAAGATGTTGATGTGTGCCGTAGGTACACAATATGCATTGAACCATCTATATAATTGTCAAACTAGTCCTATTACTCTACGGAGAGAACTTGCTGCCAATCCGAAATTTACTTGGCAAACAAAACAGAACAAACGTCATCTCTAATGAAAACACTATGCTTCCATCTCTTAATTTTGCTCACCTGCCCGCTTCTGGCCCAGGTAAAACTCGACACCAAAACCTTGCTGCTTTCCATCAATGAAAAGGGAACAATAAACAGCCTGTATGATAAACTCAATAAGAAAGAATACCTGCTACCCGCACAACCCGCTCCGGTTCTGACATTGAGGATTGCCGGCAAATTTATTGCACCCGACAGGATGCAGGCAAAGGCCGGAATGTTACAACTGCATTTCCCGGAAAAGAATATAACGGCAACGATCAGGGTAACCAATAAACAGGATTATCTCACTATGGAACTGGTAGACATTACCGGTAATGAAAACATAGAGCTGGTGATATGGGGGCCGTATCCTACATCCATTCGCGAATCCATCGGTGAAACGGTAGGGGTAGTGCATAATGAAAGCTTTGGCGTAGGCATCCAGGCACTGAATATTAAAACCCTGGGCGGATTCCCTACCAACGAAGATGATGTGGATCCGAGTTACGACATTTTCAAATCCGGAAACATTGCCGACATGAAGCCGGAAGATAAGATGAGCTTCCGCGGACAGACAGCGAAACTTACCGAAACGGGCAGTGTGCTGCAGGCTTATTGCCGTAACCGCAATACGGATAGAATTATACCTGTGTGGGATCACGAAAAATACTTCGTGCCTGCATATGAAAAGGATAGCGGTGTTAAAGGAACAAAGATTGCTTTATTCGGAACCTCCACCGCAAACTTACTTACTGCAATCGGAAAAATAGAACAACAGGAAGCACTGCCGCATCCGATGATTGATGGTCAATGGGGTAAGCAGGCTGCTACAGCCAGCGCTTCTTACCTGATCATGGATTTTGGGGAGAAGAATATTGATACCGCCATAGCACTCTGTAAAAGATCGGGGCTCCGGTATTTGTATCATGGCGGGCCTTTTGAAAACTGGGGCAACTTTAAGCTACGCCAAAACGAATTTCCTGCCAACTGGACCAGCATGCGCACCTATGTGCAGAAAGCCGAGAAAGAAGGTATCAGGGTTGGCCTGCATACGCTCTCCAATTTCATCACAACCAATGATCCCTATGTTACTCCGGTGCCCGACAGGAGACTTGCAAAAGTAGGTTACAGCGTTATCGAATCTGATATTGATGATAAGGCCACACAGATCGTTATCCGCTCTCCTGACTTTTTTAACCAGATGAAAAATAACAGCCTCAGGTCTGTTTTAATAGGAAATGAGATCATCCGTTACAGGATTGTTTCTGTTACCGCTCCATGGACACTGGTGGATTGCATAAGAGGTTCTTTCGGCACCAAAGCAACTATGCATCAACGCGGTGATTCCATCGGCAAATTGATGGACCAGGGATATAAAGTTTTCCTGGCTGATGATGCGCTGCAGGAGGAAATGGCAGTAACGCTTGCAAGGCTGTATAATGAAACAGGCTTGCTACAGATTTCTTTTGACGGACTGGAAGGATGCTGGGCTTCAGGTATGGGACAATATGCCCGGCAGAAATTTGTGAAAACCTGGTACGATCATTTGAAGCCTGAACTAAAAGGAAAAGTGATCAACGATGCCAGCAATCCGGGGCATTTCTTCTGGCACATTTTCACCCGCATGAACTGGGGTGAACCCTGGTATGCCGGCTTCCGTGAAAGCCAGACGCAATACCGTCTGAAAAACCAGGAATATTTCCAGCGCAACCTGATGCCGCATATGCTGGGCTGGTTCAGCGTTACGCGGCAAACAAGTCTGGAAGACCTGGAATGGATGCTGGCAAGAGCTGCCGGATTCGACGCAGGTTTCGGACTTTCAACCGGCACACAGGTATTGCAGG
>CAXTDO010000661.1:0-4114 GCA_964242315.1 uncultured Flavihumibacter sp. | reverse complement strand
GACATGCATTATCTATGAAAAAGATTTTTATCATTATAGCCGTTTCAGTTTACTTCATCGTACTGTCATTTACATCCCTGACGAATTACGAATGCCTTTCCATTTCCCTTTTTATATATTTTCTCCTCTCCTTTGTTGATGATCTGGGTAAAAAGCTGATTATTCTCGATGTGGCCATTATGATAACCATCATAACCTGCTTATTGCTGCCTATAGCGGGGTATCATCATTTCAATTCCCTGAACATGCAGTCGAGGCTCTGGGTGAACTACATGCGGGTGCCTTCGGATGAATATTATTCTTTCATGCTGCCTGCAACGCTGTCGATGATGGCGGGTATGAAAATACCGGTTTTCTATACCAAACAAACCTATAAAGACCATGAGCAATACATGATAAATGTTAAAGCTTACATGGCAAATGCAAAGTGGCAGGGCCTTATTATGGTTACAATAGGCTTAGCTGCTTCCGTGATAAAAAATTATGTGCCGTCTGTGCTGAGCTTTGTATTTTTTCTGCTGAACTACCTGATGTTTGTCGGCATATTTTATAGCCTGTATTCCGATATTAAATTCAAACGCACCATAATGGTTCTGGTATTTAGTGTGTTAATGGTACGTTCCATCTTAGGCGGAATGTTTGGGGAAATGATTTTTATGGGCGCTTTAACGGTAGTGCTGATCGCATTGGGGAACAAAATCAACTTCAGCAAAAAGCTTGGTATTTTACTGCTCGGTATATTCGGCATTCTTTTAATACAAGCCATCAAGCCTTCATTCAGAAAACAAACCTGGAATGGAAAAGGCCAGGGTAACCAGCTTTCTATTTTTACCGACGTGCTCGCCGAAAAGATCACCGACCCCGGCAGCTTATTAAAAGACCAGCGGATGTTATTCATCATGTACGGACGTTTTAACCAGGGGCAGATTATTTCCAATGTGCTGTATTCCGTTCCAAGAAGATTTCCCTATGCCAACGGAGAAACAATTGTAACGTCCCTGGCTGCTTCCCTTGTGCCAAGGTTTTTATGGCCGGATAAACCTGAAGCTGGAGGAGCGTATAACTTTAAGCGGTTCCTGGGCATCAAATTAAAAGGATGGAGTGCCAACCTGAGCCCGTTCGGAGAGGCCTGGGGTAATTTCGGAAAAACAGGCGGTATCGTTTTTATGTTTTTCTTCGGACTCATGTTTAACTTTTTCCTGCATTCTTTGCTGAAAGTAGCGGTAAGAGTGCCTTCCGTTATACTTTGGTTTCCCTACTTATTTTTCTATGCGGTCAGCATTGAAAATGATGTGCTTACGATGGTAAACTCGTTTAGTAAAGCGGCGATATTCACTTACTTTATGTACAAGGCGTTTCCCAGGGTGTTCAAGTTGAAAATATAACCGGGCATGTTTGTGATAGAAAAAAGGGCCTTCCCAACCTACATACACCTGCATGCCCTGCCGGCGGCCCGGTATTAAAAGCAGGCAGATTTAACCTTACATACTTTATGAAAACAGCTTTAATTACCGGCATTACCGGGCAGGATGGTGCTTACTTAAGCGAATTGTTGTTGAATAAAGGTTACCGGGTAGTGGGTTTAACAAGAAGCTACAACCAGACCAATTTTAAAAGCCTGCATTACCTGGGCATCCTCGACCAGATTTTACTGGAAGACTGCGACCTTACAGACATCACGCAGATCCTAAAACTCATCTACAAATACAAACCCGATGAAATCTACAACCTGGCAGCACAAAGCTCCGTATCCCTTTCTTTTAATCAGCCCATCGGCACCATCCAGTTTAACATCATTTCTGTACTGAACCTGCTGGAGGCCATCAAAATGGCGAATCCCATCAGCCAGATAAAGTTGTACCAGGCGTCGAGCAGCGAAATGTACGGACTGGTCACCGATCTGCCCATCACGGAAACGACCGTATTTCACCCCTTGAGCCCGTATGCCATCTCAAAAGCCAGCGCCCACTGGCTCACGGTGAATTACCGCGAGTCGTACCACCTGTTTACATCGTGCGGCATATTATTTAACCACGAATCGTACCTGCGCAGCGATAACTTTTTCATGAAAAAGGTAATTCACGAATCGCTGCGGATCAAGTATAACCTGCAGGCCAACCTGTATGTAGGGAACATCGACATAAAAAGAGATTTCGGCTATGCCAAAAAATATGTTGAAGCCATGTGGCTGATGTTGCAGCAGGAAAAACCGGACGATTATATTATCGGTTCCGGAAAGTCGGTATCGTTAAGGAGCATCATTGAACACATTTTCTCCCGGCTAAACATTTCTGCAGATAAGCTGATCATTGACAAAGCGCTGTACCGTCCGACAGATATTGTAGATATTTACGGAGATAACACCAAAGCCAAAGAAAACCTGCACTGGGATTATAACCTTGATTTTTTTGATGTGGTGGATATTATACTGGAAGAAGAAGAAAAGAACAAATTCTATCTGAATGCCTGAAACAATAAAAGTGGTTTTCTTTCAGAGGAAGCCGTTACCTATACATAAAAGCGTGGAATTCATTTTTGCTGATGTCAGAAGCCGGATGCCGGCGTATGTGCATGCAGTGACCAGGGTTTTCCGTTATTACAGTAAGGGTATTGCAAAGCGGTTGTACATTATATGGGAGGCCTACAGGAACCAGGGCGATGTAAACCATATCACCGGAGACATACAGTTTTCAGCCATCCTGCTGGAACGGCGTAAAACAATGCTTACCGTGTTAGACTGCGGCATGCTATCCGGTTCTTCAGGCGTTAAGCATCTCTTATTAAAATACTTCTGGTTTACCCTTCCTGTTAAGAAATGCGCCCTGCTAACCGTTATTTCAAAGGCAACAAAAGAGGAGTTATTAAAATACATACGTTATCCCGAAGAACAGATTCACATCGTACCGGTAGCGATCTCGCCTGCATTTACGCATCACCCAAAGCGCTTCAGCGAAACACCCGTGATACTGCAGGTAGGTACCATGGCTAACAAAAACATCGAACGTTTAATAGCAGCACTCAGGGGAATAGACTGCCGTTTAAATATCATCGGCGCGCTTTCCGAACCTGTTAAGCAATTGCTGATTGACAATGAAATTGTGTACACCAATGCAACCAACCTCTCCCAGGCGCAGCTTATTGAAGAATATATACATTGCGATATGATCAGCTTCGTATCTACATACGAAGGTTTTGGGATGCCGATCCTTGAAGGCAATGCCACAGGGAGGCCTGTTATTTCCAGTAACATACTCTCTATGCCGGAAGTGGCAGGGAATGCGGCATGTCTTGTAAATCCGTACGAAGTAGCAGACATCAGAAAAGGGATAGAAAAGATCATCGGCGATAAGGTTTACCGCGATGAGTTAATTAAAAACGGCCTCGAAAATTGCAGGCGGTACGATCCGCAGAAAATTGCTGACATGTACCTTGCTTTGTATGTGCAGCTGGGTAACAGCTAAATTTTTCCATGAAGCGATTACTCATTTTTGTAGATTGGTTCTTACCCGGATACAAGGCAGGTGGTCAGATACAGTCGTGCGCCAACCTTGCATTTGCCTTGAAAGACACGATGGAAATATTTGTTGTTACGACAGACCGCGATATGGGAGATAACGCGGCTTACCCGTCTGTAAAGGCAGATGCATGGAATACACTTGGCGATAACATACAGGTGAACTATCTGTCTCCGGGTAACAGGGGATTGAAAACGGTTGAAAGCATCGTCCGTTCGGTAAACCCGGATTGCATCTACCTCAACAGTATGTTTTCTTTAAGCTTTACGCTGTTGCCTATTAAAACAGCCGTTGCAATGGGCAAACGTGCAACAATAATCCTGGCCCCCCGCGGTATGCTTCACCAGGGCGCCTTACAGTACAAAACAATTAAGAAAAAAGTTTTTTTCCGGGTGTTCAAGTTGCTGGGGTACCATAAAAAAATTACTTTTCATGCTACCGACCTTACAGAGGAAGCTGATATAAGACAAACATTCGGTCCAAAAGTTGCCATCGAACGGGTCAGTGATTTTGCCACATCCGGACAAGCGCCTTTGTCGTTTACAGAAAAGCAGCCCGGCAGCCTGAAATGCCTTTTTATCTCCAGGGTATCGCCCAAA
>CAXTDO010000660.1:0-4122 GCA_964242315.1 uncultured Flavihumibacter sp. | reverse complement strand
GTATGATAGTGCCCGAAGTATTGGTTATTATTTTGAATGGTTCTTATTACGTCTCCTTCATCAATCTGCATATGATAAATATCATACAACAGCTTAAAGTTTTCGGAGCCGAGTTGTTTGCAGAGTTGTACGCCCCATGCGCTTCTGTCGCACATATAATCCTTATGATTGACCTTACTATTCAGCAGTTCCATTTGAATGATCACATTATTTTTTTCAGCGAGCGACATGATCTGCTTCAGTCCTTCAACACAGGTTTTTAAACCGTCTTCATCACTGATACCGGCCCTGTTTCCGCTGAAGCAAATTAAATTTTTGTATCCTGCCTTAGCCACAAGAGGTATCATGTCGGTATAATTCTTAATCAATGTGGCATGATACTGCTTATCGTTCCAGCCGTGAGGAATACTGATTTCAGCTCCGTTGCACATAGAGGAAAAAATGCCGTACTTTTTAAGCATATCCCAGTCCTTCGGGCCTACCAGGTCTATTGCACTAAAGTTTAGTTTTTTAACTGCCTGGCAGAACTCTTCCAAAGGAATAGAGCTATAACACCAGCGACATACGGAGTGGTTAATGTTTCCTTTCAATGTAGTAATTTTTCTGTTGGAAATTCGGTTCTTGGCAAGAGAAATATTTGGCAGAGTACTGAGTGCAGCGGTTCCCACAAGAATATTCTTTATGGCAAGCCTGCGTGTTTTTTTTTCTAGCATGTATCGTTATTGAAGGAAGGAAAGTTACAAATGTTTTGTTATATCAGTTTATTAAATTCATATTTCTCTTATATATTTATCATTACAATCAAACAAACCTCATTTCAGCAATTGAAGTCTTTCAATTGAGCTCTTAATGTCACATAAAAAACATTTATAAATGTATTTTTTTTATTTTTAAACAATATTCATCACCTGCTTAACAAGTGATTAACAACAATAATTATGAAAAGAAAATTAAGGATGGGTATGATCGGCGGGGGGAAAGATGCATTCATTGGTGCAGTGCATCGAATTGCGGCACTAATGGATGGGGAGATTGAGATGGTTTGCGGAGCATTTAGCAGTAACCCTGAAAAGTCAAAACAAAGTGGAGAGATGTTGCATCTTACTGCTGACAGAGTATATGATTCTTATGAAGAAATGATTCATAAAGAAAGAATGTTACCTGATGGCGAATCTATGGATTTTGTAAGTATTGTTACCCCCAATCACCTGCATTTTGCGCCTTCTAAGATGGCGCTGGAAAATGGTTTTCACGTGGTGCTGGATAAACCAATGACATTCGATTTGCAGGAAGCAAAGGAATTGAAAAAAGTTATAGAGGCAAGTGGAAAATTATTTTGTCTTACGCATACTTACACCGGCTATCCAATGATCAAGGAGGCCCGTCAGTTAGTAGCAACGGGCGTATTAGGAAAAATCAGGAAAATTTACGTTGCTTATCCCCAGGGTTGGCTGAGCGAGTTCCTCAATACCAAACAGGCTTCCTGGCGTACCGACCCGGGAAAAAGTGGCATTGCCGGATGTATGGGTGATATTGGTACGCATGCCTTCAATATGGCTGAATATGTAAGCGGATTACAGGTAACAAAGCTTTGTGCAGATCTGAATATTGTAGTTGAAGGAAGAAAACTGGATGACGACGGCAGCGTACTATTAAAGTTCAATAACGGAGCCAGCGGATTGTTATATGCCTCACAAATTGCTAATGGTGAAGAAAACAATATAAGAATATCGATATACGGCGAAAAGGGCGGACTCGAATGGAAGCAGGAAGATGCCAATAGCCTTTTGTTAAAACGGTTAAATAAGCCCACAGAAATTCTTCGTACAGGCAGTGTTTATCTGAGTTCTTATGCACGACATAATTCCCGTACTCCGCCCGGTCATCCTGAGGGCTACCTCGAAGCGTTTGCTAACTTATACCGGAACTTTGCTTTGAGTGTCAGAGCGCAGTCTGAAGGAATTGTTGCAAAGCCGGAATGGTTGGATTTTCCCGGAGTTGATGATGGCATCCGGGGGATGGCTTTTATTGAAAATGTTGTAAAGAGCAGTCAGAGTAATGAAAAATGGACCGAGTTCCTGGTATAAAGAGCAAAGCTTTTAATCTTCAACATTAATCCAACCTCTTCAAATCTAACCATTTAAAAATAATATGATATGCAGACAATAAAAGGTCCCGGGATATTCCTAGCCCAGTTCTTGGGTGACCAACCTCCGTTCAATGAGTTAAAAAGTATCTGTGCCTGGGCTAAAAGCCTTGGTTTTGCAGGCGTTCAGATTCCCACATGGGACAGTCGTTGTATTGACCTTCAGAAAGCCGCAGAAAGTAAAACTTATGCCGATGAAATTAAAGGCATTGTGAATGAATCGGGCTTGCAAATAACCGAGCTTTGCAGCCATTTACAAGGTCAGTTGGTAGCCACGCATCCGGCTTACGATGCTTCTTACGATGGATTTGCGCCAAAAGAAGTGCATGGCAACGTGAAAGCCAGAACGGAATGGGCAGTTCAGCAATTACATTACGCCGCCAAGGCTTCCCGAAATTTAGGATTGGATGCACATGCTACTTTTAGCGGTGCTTTATTATGGCCTACTTTATATCCCTGGCCTCAGCGTCCGGCCGGTTTGGTGGATACAGGTTTTAATGAACTGGCAAAAAGATGGTCGCCAATTCTGGATGCTTTCGATGAACAAGGGGTGGATGTTTGTTACGAAATTCATCCGGGCGAAGATTTGCATGACGGAGAAACGTACGAAATATTTCTTGACAAAGTTAATCAACACAAAAGAGCTTGTTTGTTATACGACCCCAGCCATTTTGTATTGCAATGCCTGGACTACCTTACTTACATTGATTATTATCATGACCGGATCAAGATGTTCCATGTAAAAGATGCCGAATTCAACCCAACGGGAAAGCAGGGTGTTTATGGTGGCTATCAAAGCTGGATCAACAGGGCCGGAAGATTCCGTTCGCTGGGCGATGGCCAGGTGGATTTTAAATCGATATTCAGTAAGCTTACC
Source organism: uncultured Flavihumibacter sp. (assembly GCA_964242315.1). GTDB lineage: Bacteria > Bacteroidota > Bacteroidia > Chitinophagales > Chitinophagaceae > JADCRZ01. The sequence goes on along the minus strand of CAXTDO010000660.1, from coordinate 1,099 downwards.
GCCTATGATTATAAAGGCTGGGCTGTTCTTGAATGGGAATGTTGCATAAAACATCCTGAAGATGGCGCAAAGGAAGGAGCTCCTTTCATCAAAGAACATATCATTCGTGTAACGGAAAAAGCATTTGACGATTTTGCCGGTACAGGATCTGACGAAAAATTTAATCGTACAGTTTTAGGGTTGGATTGAAATTGTTTCGGAGATTTGGCATTCTTAATTTAATAAATTTTTAATATGAAAAAAATACTCATCGTCTTATCTGTTTCTTTAACCGTTTATGCCTGTGGAAACCAGGACACTGGTGCTGCAAAAAGTGCAGATACCACTACTACTGCGGCAGCTCCTACTCCTGCAGCACCGGCGGTAAAGGACGTTAGTGAAAATCCGGACTATATCGCAGGACTTGAATTAATAGCAAAAAGTGATTGCCTTACCTGTCATAAGGTAGATGAAAAATTGATTGGGCCTGCTTACCGCGATGTTGCAAATAAATACACATCAGACGACAAAACTATCGGCATGCTCGCAGATAAAGTGATTAAAGGTGGTAGTGGAGTTTGGGGTCCTATCGCAATGACCCCACATCCTCAGCTTTCAAAAGATGATGCTACGAAAATGGTTAAATATGTACTATTACTAAAAAAGAACTAATGAAAAATCGCTTTTTGCTTCTAACAAGTATCTCAATATGTTTTTTTGTTAACTGCAGTAGTCAAAAGGCAACGTCAGGCAGTTCCGCTTCAAAGTCTTCAGCTAATGTTTTAACCAGTAAGGAGAAAAAAGAAGGATGGAAATTACTATTTGACGGGAAAACTACCACAGGCTGGCACAGCTATGGACGAGCGGCATCAGGCCCTTCGTGGAAAGTTGATGATGGCACCATATATTATGATACTGCAGACGAAAGGAAACTGCATGACCGCGATCTGGTTACCAACAATGAATACGAGAATTTCGATTTAAAATACGAGTGGAGAATTGCGCCAAAAGGGAATAGCGGCCTTCTCTTCGACGTAAATGAGGATACTGCCAAATACAGGCAGACCTATTTAACAGGTCCCGAAATACAGGTTATCGATAACAATTGACACGCCGATGC
>CAXTDO010000659.1:0-4126 GCA_964242315.1 uncultured Flavihumibacter sp. | reverse complement strand
AACAAGCTCAACAGCATAAATGCAGCAGTAATCAATGCTGATGTCCCGGACTTACCTCCTGCTTTTATGCCAACTGCACTTGAAACAAATACTGCCAAGCTGGAAGCGCCTAAGAATCCTCCAATTAAATTCGCTATACCATCTACATACAGAGCTTTACCCATTTTATCTTCAGAAACAATATTTTCTTTTTCACCCATCGCTTCAAAAAGTCCGACGTATTTCCCTACTCCTCCGAAGAAATCAATGATAAAAAATATTAAAATAGTAAGCAGGAATTGCGGATTGGTTAAAAAACTAAAATCCATTTTACCGACAGCCAGAAACATATCACTGGAAAATGTCGCTTTAGAATTGGATTTGATATTCAAATATGCGCATAACCCAAATGCGGCAAGTATGCCAATTATAGGAGCACCCGGAAAATTTAATTTTTTGTTTTTAAAGATAATAGTAACCAGCAACCCTAATGCAAGTGGATAAATATTGATCGTTTTAAAATTAAGTTTCGATAGATCAAGTATCCCGTCTGTATATAAAATTATTTTTGCCTGACTTAAACCATTGGCAATTAAAAAGCCCCCTAACGCAAATAATACCCCAACTCTTAAAGGTGCTGGAATAGCTTCTATTAATTTTCCTCTAACTGATAAATAGGTCATTAAGATGCTTAAGAAGCCGGATAAAAATGCCGAAGCTAAAGCAGCTTGCCAGGAAAGTCCCAACTTCAGGCAAACGTAAGAAACAAAAAAAGTGGTGATTGATGGAGCGGGTGCTACAGCAAAAGGCAATTTCGCCCAAAGAGCCATTATCAGGGTACTTAAAGCTGCTGACACCACTGTAGCAAAGAATGCAGCACTTACATTTATACCTGTTTTAGAAAGCAGAATAGGATTAAGGATAAAAATATATGACAGTGTCATATACGTTGAAAGCCCGGCTAAAAACTCTATCTTGAAACTGGCAGGTTTCCAGTTACCAACCCCTTCTTTTACTACAGTGTTCATAATAAGACTTATTTTGACATTAAGTAGATTAGAAAATCAACCTGCTTTAATCAATATTAACCAATGATATTACAGAAATATGAGATTTATTTTTGAATTTTACCATTAGTTAACATTCAAGGTTTAAGCCCTCTAAATTATACAATTATGAAAGACACGCGATTAGAAAGGTTTACGCAAATAATAGAAAACCATATGTCATCCAAACATCCTTTGTTCGATGTGCTGGAAGATGCGGCTCGGGAGAGTTCTGTAACTACTGAATTGTATTCAATTTTCGCAGTTAACATTGCAACCAGAACTATGCTGAGTTTATCAGAAATACATGCTTGCTGCATTCAGGCTTCTTTAGACCTCAATCCATTAAGAACGGCCTATGGTGTAATGACAGGCGCCGAAGAAGGCGGTTCCGGAAAACCAAGTGAAGTACACTCTACTTTAATGATGAATGCTTTGAATTATCATGGACAAGTAGTTTTTAATATGAAGCCAATCGATGTTCAATACCAAATGGCTTTAATCAGGCTTTTGCATATAACAGGAAAATACAAAGTAATTAATAAACTGGAAGAATCATATCCGGGAATATCAGTAATGCTAAAAGACACGAATATATTTGACACTTCAAAGATCCAACCAACCTTTGAAAGATTGTGTTACTACACGAAACTGATACCTCCTCCTGATTTTGAGTCTGATAAAACAGAGCTGGAAAACTTCAGGAAAGCTATTGAATATGCTATCTATAAAACAGGCGTGGTAAAAGCCACAGTCGATTACTGCCTGGAGCAGCTTGAAGTGCTAAATAATCCACTTGAAGGGTATTTGCAAGGTGTAGCCTATGCGCACGAATGTCTTGCTGACGGTATGATCTATAAAATGTTCTGCATATTATTTGCACAAATAGACCGATACAAAGATGAAAGTGAATTTCTAAACATTGTATATCCATATTTTTCTGCTCATGGAAATTATATGGATGTTTATAATGGGTCGAGTGAGGAAACAGAAGGAGTAGAAGCCACACATGCACTAAGAGAATTTGAAAAATTGTCTGAACTTGATGATAGCGCATTGCAATTCGCATTGAAGGGAGCCGATGATTTTGCCAATAGAAATACTAAAATTTGGGATGAGCTGTTACAACTGATTCAACCTATAATTCAAAAAGCTTTAAATAGTCACTATATTCTTTCTTAAAAAAATCTTTCAGTACATTCAACCTGATAGTGATTAAAATCACCGGAATTTAATGATCTGTTATTACCGGGTTTATTATTGTCTATCTTGATTTTAATTCAAATACAAAATGGCTGTAAAAAATGCGGTGAGGTTTGCAAAAAACAATACACTTTTCTCAAAATTTATTTTAAGATATTCTATAATGGCGAATAAAAAAGAGTGTATTCCTACATAAAACTTAGAGCCACTGGTGCTTTTGCAAAAAAGACACTATTAGCTTAATTTTGAAAGAAAGCGTTACCAATGAATTCGGCTGTTAGAATACTACCTCACTACACCTACGCTGAATGGGAAGCCTGGGAGGGCAAATGGGAACTAATTGAAGGTATTCCGCATGCCATGAGTCCTACACCGGTTCCAATACATCAAAAAATTGCTACTAATCTTACCGCTGAATTTCATTTTCAATTGAAGAAATGCAGGCAATGTGTTACGTACCTACCTTTGGATTATCTGGTAGCAGATGATACCATCGTGCAACCTGACATGTTGGTTGTTTGTAAAGCCATCACAAAAAAATACCTTGACTTTCCACCTGCGCTGGTAGCCGAAATATTGTCGCCGGCTACTTCCTTAAAAGACCGTCATACTAAGTATTCTATTTATGAAGCGCAGCAAATTCCTTACTATCTTATCATATCACCTGAAACGGAAGAGGTAGAAGTTTATGCGCTGGAAAACAATGCCTATATTTTAAAGCGGCAGGGAAAAGATTTTCCATACACGTTCCATTTTGAAGGTTGTGAGGCAACGATCGATTTTACAGAGATATGGTACTGATTTATCATTTTACTTCCCCAACGCAAAAGCCACATATTCATCTCCCGACTTACTACCGATCTTTCCGCCGCCGCAAGCAATGACTACGTATTGCCGGCCATCAATACTATAGGTAGCAGGCGTTGCGTAGCCGGGAACAGGCAGTTGTGCTTCCCATAACACTTTGCCGTTTTTTTTATCAAAAGCTCTGATCTTTGCATCTTTGGATGCTGCTATAAATACCAGGCCTCCTTTCGTTACTACCGGGCCGCCATAACCTTCCGTGCCGGTGAGTGGAATACCTTTTTTCGTAAGCTCCGGATATTCGCCCAGCGGCACTTTCCATAACAATTTTCCGCTGTTCAGGTCAACTGCATTCAAAGTTCCCCAGGGTGGTTTGATGCCGGGATAGCCATCTTTATCCAGAAAACGATTGTAGCCTGTCATGGTATAGGGAACTTCACTCAGTATACTTTTTTTAGAAGGCAGGTTGTCTGCTTCCGAACCACCCGGCTCCTTCGGTAACGATGCTCCTTTTGTAGCGGATGTTTTTTTTGATACCGCCAGCACACCGGTTTTCGTTGCCGGTTCCTTTTCTTCCAGATTCAATAAAAATGTAATCAGGGCCCCTTTGTCGCTTTCAGAAATTTGTTTAAAAGAAGGCATCATATTCTTTCCATTCTCGATTATTTTCCTGGCCTGTTCTTCCGTATATCTTTTATTAAGATTCAGCAATGATGGATAAGCAACGCCATTTCCTTTAAGCTCCGGGCCATGACAGGAAATGCAATATTTGTTGTACACACTATGTCCAACGCCTTTTAAGGAGCGGTCGTTGTTGTTAGTCTTTGGCACGTCAATCATAGTGAGCGACCAGGGTAGTTCACTACTGTTGACATACAGGATGCCAGACTCCGGATCTACTGCCGATCCTCCCCACTCACCGCCTCCGTCGAAACCGGGAAATATCCATCCGCCTTCTTTTGACGGAGGGGTAAACATAGCGCTGTATTTTACCTTATTATATTTTTCCATCATTTCCTGGTGCGCTTCCGGCGTGCGGTCGGTAATATCTTCCGGACCAAATTTCTGGCGGGCAAAAGGCTCGGGAAGAAAGG
>CAXTDO010000658.1:0-4128 GCA_964242315.1 uncultured Flavihumibacter sp. | reverse complement strand
TTTTTAAAACTTCTTCTGCGGTTGACTTATACCACGCTTCCATCTGAGGGGCATTATAATTGTAAATAAAATGTATGAATCCTGGCTGATGTTTTTACCTTAGTTCAAGTTTCACTTTCGTTGCTGCCAGTTTTACACATTGTCTTTACTTTCTTCAGCATTAAACAGTAACTGTTCATGTGTTCTTATGGCATCATCCAAAAACTCCCCTCCGTCGCTTTCTTTATTAAGTTGATTTTGATGTGAAATCAACTCCGGCGTGTATTCTTTTTTAGAATCGATCGTATCGGGGGGGACTGTGTTTGAAATGAATAAATTTCATTGTATTTCATTTATTGGGTTTAATAATCAAATATCCCTTATGCAGCTAACGTAAGGGATACATTGACTGGTATTTCTTATCCAAATTGACCGATCTGGTAAGTTCTTGGTGTCATAGGGAATGCAAGGTTAATGCGGTTCCAGGAGTTGATGCCAACAATGGCGATGGTTAAATCAACCAACTCCTCGTCGGCAAACTGATTCTTTACTTCTTCATAAACATCATTGGGAACATCACATCCGGTAACTGATTCTGCCCAGGTTAATGCAGCTCTTTCACGGTCGGAATAATACGGTGTCTCGCGCCACGAACTCAAGCCATATAACCGCTGCTCTGTTTCTCCTTTTGCACGGGCTTCCTTATAATGCATATCCAGGCAATAGGCACAACCATTTATCTGTGATACCCTTACAAGAATCAGCGCATGGATGGTAGTTTCCATTGTAGACTTTTTGAGGTAACTTCCCATTAAAAAAAGAGGTTTTAGTGCTTCTTTTCCTTTTTCAAAAACATTTAATCTTTGTTCCATAATTGTAGTTTTTATTTTAAAAAATTTTGTTTGTTTGATAATTTCTATTGTATTCCATATCGCTTTGGCACCTGTTTTCCCGGTTTTCTGATCGAAAGATCATCCGCAGGAACTGGTCTTTTGTGAGGTAGGCGATGATCCAACCATATAAGGTCTTGATCTTGTTGTTGTAATTAACCAGGGAAGCGACATGTATCAACAGCCAGCTTAATAAGCCCAATATTCCACCGATATGGAGATTATGTTTAAAAAGATCCGCAACGGCTAAATTTCTTCCTATAACGGCCATTTCACCTTTATTAAAATATTTAAAAGGTTTCATGGGTTTTCCTTTCACCATCCGGATTAGATTTTTTGCAAGTGTTTTGCCTTGCTGAATGGCAGGTTGTGCTAATTGGGGATGGCCTCCCGGATAAACCGGATCATGATGTTGGATACTAATGTCGCCAATGGCATATACATTTTCGTATCCTTGAACCCGGTTAAACTCATCCGTTTTTATTCTGTTCCCTTTTCCATGATTACTAATATATAAACCATCAAACTTATTTGCTGTTACACCTGCTGCCCAGATCAATGTTTTAGCCTCGATGATTTCACCATTTGATAAATGAACCTCATCATTTTCAAAATTTGCAACACTCGTACTCAGCTTAACATGAACTCCCAGGCGATAAAGTGCCTGAAGCGCTTCCAGATGCGTTTTTTCACTCATAGCTTCAAGCAGATGTGTGGCGCGATCAATAACATAAATTTCAGCACCTGCATTTTCAAGTTCCGGGTAATCTTTTGATAGTATATAATGTTTCAATTCGGCCAGCATGCCTGCAATTTCAACACCCGTAGGTCCGCCGCCGGCAATAACTATCGTCAACATTTTTTTCCGTTCTACCGGATCTTTCTCAACAGCGGCTCTCTCAAGAAGCTTTATCAGCTCGTTACGCATGAATAACGCATCATCAATACCTTTTAAGGAAAACGAGTTTTGTTGTATGTTGGCATGGTTACAGAAAGGTGATGTTGTTTAAGCTGACGAAGTGTTGACAAGTCAACTTCTGAAAGCATCCCGTCTATTTTACTTTTTAACCTGGTTGTTGAACCATGAATCAAATCCGATAGTGCCAAGTTTGGCATTATTACCTGGTACCAGAGTTAAATCTTCTACATGGGCACTGAAATAAAGTGCAGCCGGATCAGTTACCACGGAACGTCCATCTTTCATTTTAATGAGATATTGCTGCACCAGGTCAGACATGCTAAAACACTCCGGTCCGGCTATTTCAACAATACCATTTAGCGGAGAACCCAATACTACTTCTGCTACGAGTGCTGCTACATCATCTGATGCAATGGGCTGTATTTTTGCAGGTGATAACCTGATATTTTCACCGTCTTGTCCTGAAGCGGCGATGCTTCCTAAGAACTCAAAAAACTGCGTGGAGTGTACAATGGTATAAGGCACACCTGATTTTTTGATAATGTTTTCCTGCACCTGCTTTGCCCGGAAATACCCCATCTTTTGTAGCCGGTCGGTACCTACTACCGATAAGGCTATATGATGCTTAACGCCTGCATTAATCTCGGCAGCAAGAAGATTACGGCCTGATGTTTCAAAAAAATCCATGGAGGCTTTGTCTTCAAAAGAGGGCGAATTAGCAAGATCAACTACTATGTCTGCCCCTTTAAGCGTTTCGGCCAACCCTTCCCCGGTGATTGTATTAACTCCTGTTGCGGGGAAGCTGCAATAACTTCATGACCGAGTTGGCGAAGCTTACTAACGAGTTTTGAACCAATAAGGCCCGTTCCGCCGATAACTACAATTTTCATAATTTTCTTTTCTTAAAATGTGATTGAAATTTTTACTGTTTCGAGATAGTAATTTCCAATCCTGTGCCGCTACCTAATGTTCTGACAATTATTGTTTTAAGAAAAAACTATGAATAAAACATCACTTGATTTAGTGAAATGACTTAGAAAGTCATTTTATTTAGTGAAGTAGATAATAATAGTATAAGATGTGTTCGAGTGAACACATCTGCAAATAAGAATACAAACATTGGAATACTCATATCCGTTCTTAGGGCCATCTTTAAGAAACAAAAAACGAATGAGTGGTATGATAGAAGAACAAGTGAAGACAAACCAAAGCGAAACGAATAAATAAGAGTTATTAATTGACCGGAAAATAATCCGATTTTGAAATGGACAGCTTTTTGATTTTTGAATGCAAGGTATTGGCCGGAATTTTAAGTATTTCGGCTGCACCACCCGTACCTGAAATTTTTCCGTTGCACCTTCTCAAAACTTCAATGATATGCATACGCTCCATATTGTGGAGCGACTTGTTGGCAAGCATCTCTTGTGTTTGTTTATCATCATCAATTTTTACCGGCAAATAAATTTCCCTTAATATATTATCAGATGCGAGTAAAATGCTTCGCTCGATTATGTGTTCAAGTTCTCTTACATTACCGGGCCATAAATAACTCCTTAATTACTTAATAACTTTTGAAGAAATTGTATTAATATTTTTGCCAGTGTTTTTGTTGTATTTGATGAGAAAAAAGCTAGCAAGGGCCTCAATGTCTTCTATTCGCTCTCTCAATGGCGGCAAACTTATGGGAAAAACATTCAGACGGTAATACAGGTCAGAGCGGAAACGACCAGCTTTTACTTCTTCTTCCAGTTTACGGTTGGTTGCTGCAATAATCCTCACGTCAACTTTAATGCTCTTTTGGCCTCCTACTCTTTCGAGTTCTCCCTCTTGCAGAACTCTTAATAGTTTAACCTGCGCTTCCAGTGGCATCTCGCCTATTTCATCAAGAAATAACGTACTGTTATTGGCTAGCTCAAATTTCCCGATTCGCCTTTCTATGGCGCCTGTAAATGCTCCACGTTCATGGCCGAAAAGTTCACTTTCTATCAGGTTGGCGGGCATAGCAGCACAATTCACTTTTACCATCAATTTATCCTTTCGTAATGAAGCATCATGAATAGCACGTGCTATCAGTTCTTTGCCGGTACCTGTTTCACCCAATATCAATACTGTTGAATTGGATTCCGCGACCAGAGACATTAGGCGATATACTTTCTGCATCTGTTCACCATAACCGATGATTTCTGAAAAGTTATATATTGTTTTTATCTGTTCTTTCAGGTAGTTATTTTCTTCTTCAAGTTGTTGTTTATAGCGTAGTATTTTTTCATTGGCTTTAATATTAGCAATGGCAATGGATATCTGGGAACAAATCCCTTTCAGCAGTCGCTGACTTATTTG
>CAXTDO010000657.1:0-4134 GCA_964242315.1 uncultured Flavihumibacter sp. | reverse complement strand
GTAGTTGCATTGTTCTTGATGTGAATTTCATACCTGACATCAGTGCCGAAACTATAGTAGTTAGGACCCCCCTCCGGTAACTGGAAAGGAATGTAATCAGCGATGATAGTTACCGTACTTGTATCATCGGGACTACGGAAAGCGTATACATCTGTATTGTCTGCTAAAGGGTCATTTGAAATTAAAGGCGCTTCACGATGGGAGGATGCTTTTACCTGGTTCATCAGAAACAATGCCAGCGAAAAAAAAAGGCATAGTTTCCATGCTTTTGACTGAGTAATTTTTTTTCTCATGACAAATTGGATTTTTATGAATGTTGGATATATAATTACAAAAGGTACAGTGGAAATTTCCAAAAAAAATGAAAGGTAAAACTACGTTTAATAATTTTTAAAGCATTCATCATAAGTGTATTCTATAGCCAGGGCTCAAAAAACACTTAGTAGCATTGGTTAATGCTGCTATCTTAAACATACATCTACAGAGGCATAATCATTGATGTTATTAGTTAAACAATAATTATGGCAAAAATTAACAAAGCGGCACCAAAAAAATCACCTGCAAAAAAATCAACCTTTAAAAAGACATCAGTTAAAAAGCCTGCTCCAAAAAAGTCTGCTCCTAAAAAAGCCGCAAAGAAATCTTCCGGCAAAATAAACAAACTGGGTGTAAAAAATTCCCTGGTAAATAACATCAATGCCAAGAAGAAAAAAGGCGATTCCAAGCCTAAAAGCAAATCTACCGTTTCAAAGAAATCTTATAAAAAAATGGAAGATAACTGGGGAAAGAAGTAATTAAATTATAAAAGGATGATTGAAATATCATCCTTACCTTAATGGCTTGATTCTACACTAAAGTCAGCACTGTGAAAATAAATTCTTTTGCACTTTGTTTAAGTGTGTTACTGTTGTTTGCTTCCTGTCTCAACGCACAAAAGCCGATAGATAAGATGTTGCCGGTACGCGGTTTTGCAATTGCTTTGCCTTCAATAAGCGGATTGGATTCTTTCATTGTATTTATCAACGAGGAACTCGCTCCACGTAACGTTAACACACTTATTTTAAGAGTTGATTACAAATATCAATATAAAAGCCATCCTGAGCTGGTAGATAGCGGTGCACTTTCAACAGAACAGGTTAAGGGTATTGTTAAGGCGTGCAGGCAACATAACATTCGTGTTATTCCACAGATAAATTTTCTGGGTCATCAGTCATGGGCGAACAAAGTGAGTAAATTACTGCAGGTTTATCCTCAGTTTGATGAAACCCCGGCCATTCAAATACCGGAAAAATATCAGTGGCCCAATTCAGACAGTCTGTATTGTAAAAGCTATTGCCCTTTACATCCTGATGTTCATAAAGTGGTATTTGAACTGATGGACGAGATTTGCGATGTTTTTGAAACAGATGCCTTTCACGCAGGGCTTGATGAAGTGTTTTTTATTGGTGATGATAAATGTCCCAGATGTGCTGGGAAAGAAAAAGCAGTGTTATTTGCAGGTGAGGTAACAAAGCTGCACAACCATCTTGCACAAACGAAAAGAGAACTCTGGATCTGGGGCGACCGTCTTATAGACGCCAGAGCCACCGGTCTTGGCATGTGGGAAGCCAGTATGAATTATACGCACCATGCGGTGAATTTGATACCAAAAAATGTAGTGATATGCGACTGGCATTATGATGGTCTTTCACAGACTGCGGAATATTTTGCAGGTAAAGGATTGCGTGTGATTACATGTGCATGGCGCAAACCTGAGATCGCGGTTTTACAGGTAAATCAAATGACCGGTTTGCGCAGGCAGGCTAAAGGGCCGCTGAGAACCCGGTATGCAGGTGTAATGGAAACGGTATGGACCTCTTCCGGGAATTTTTTAACAGGCTTTTATACTCCACCGGATAATGTAGTTACAACAGATAATAATACACAATGGAATTGTTTCAGAGTTATGTTTGATCATATTAACAGCCTTGCAAAATAATAATTAGTGTTATGTCAGCAATGGTATGACGGTTGATAGCTGATAGCTGATAGCAATTGACAGGGCATTAGCACTTTAATAATTTTTTAATATGGCAACAAGTTCAGCGAGGTCTTGTTCTTTTCCAAAATTTACATTGTGGCTTTTGAAATACTCATTCAGCTCATTTTCCTTTTTTGAAAAGTTTCTGAAAACATTTTTCCTGGTAGCCCTAAAAAAGTTATTGTACCTGTCTCCTATGTACAGTATGGTTTCTTTAGCAAGAATCACATCCTGCCTTACATCAAGTTTATAACTTCTTAGTTCGCTCGACATAGAATTATACGAAGTAACGGAACCTGCAGAAACAGGCTGATCGTATGCTCCTATTTTCTGATGATCCACTATTTTTATTAATGTTTTCCTGGCAACTTTTGCCGACTCATTACCTGAAACAAGTTGCAAATAACCGCCACTGTAAAAGAAAGTGTCTTTTGCTATGTTAACATACTTAATGGTAAGTTCATTAGCTAACGATAACGTATCGCCCTTGTCGGCAACAAACTGAATCTCGCCGTTCAGCATATTATAATTAAAGTTCGTTTGATTTATTTTGCCGTCTCTGAATACAATCGTTCCATTTGTAAAAGAGGGATATAAATAAATTTCTTTTGCTAACTTTTCATAAAGGTCTTCTCCCGCTTTAACCCTTATTGGTGATGACATTTGAGCCAACGTAGTGGCGCTGCATATCGTCATCATAAACAACACTGATAAGATACTTTTCATCATTATAATTTTTAAGCGGATTATTAAAGTTACGAAAAATCAGGAACGATTGATCTTCCTGTAATAACGGTTTAAAAGGTTGAAACGCCATTAAATATTAAGTGCAGATAAATAACAGTACTTAAAGAAAAATCTTACATTAGAGGTTATTGCTAATTATATGGAAAATCAACAACAAAACAGCCGCCGAAAGTTTTTAAAAAATTCCGCGATCACCGCCGCAGGGTTTCATATAGTTCCCCGATATGTTTTAGGAAGAGGATTTGTTCCGCCAAGTGATAAGCTGAATATAGCTGGAATTGGTACCGGGGGAAAGGCGGAAGTAAACCTTCCTTATGCTTTTAATAAAGGCTCCGATAATATTGTTGCCCTCTGTGATGTGGATGACCGGATGGCTGTAAAAGCCAGGAAGCAGTGGCCGCAAGCGCCCTACTATAAAGACTACCGGGAGCTTTTAAATAAGGAAGCCAAAAATATTGATGCGGTAATTGTTACCACCCCCGACCACATGCATGCACCGATAGCATTAGCGGCCATGCAGTTAGGCAAGCATGTGTACTGCGAAAAGCCGCTTACCCATGACATTTATGAAGCAAGGATCTTAACACAGGCAGCAAAAAAATATAAGGTAGTTACCCAGATGGGTAACCAGGGAAGCAGTGGCAATGACACACGACTGGTTGAAACCTGGATACAGGACGGAATTATCGGAGGGGTACATACCGTGCATGTATGGACCAATCGTCCGGTATGGCCACAGGGAATTCCAACACCGGCAGGAAAATTTGATATTCCATCAGAAGTTGACTGGGAACTGTGGCTGGGTACTGCCCCTTACCGCGATTTTAACCCTGCTTATTTGCCTGCAACATGGCGGGGCTGGGTGAATTTCGGTACAGGTTCGCTGGGAGATATGGGCTGTCATTTTTTGGACGTTCCATTCAGGGCGTTAAAATTAGGGTATCCCGTGTCGGTAGAATGCAGCGTAGGCTCGGTTTATACAGGATTTTTCCAGGAAGCGGTTTATTCAGACAGTTACCCGCCTTCCTCCAAAACACATATTAAGTTTCCTGCCAGAGAAAGCATGCCCGAAGTAAAAGTAATATGGTATGATGGCGGCATCAGGCCCGAAAGGCCGGAAGAACTGCTGCCGGATGAAGCAATGGGCGAACTGGATGGAGGAATTATTTTTGAAGGCACTAAAGGCAAACTGATGGCCGGACTTTTTGGAAGAGGCGCCACATTACTGCCAACAAAAAAGATGAAGGAGGCCAGCCTGCCAAAGTCAAAATTTTCTTTTGTTGAAGGAGGCTCAGAAGGCCACCAGCAGCAATGGGTAAAAGCCTGCAAAAAAGGATATGGAACGTACGCCAGTTCTTCGTTTGATA
>CAXTDO010000656.1:0-4138 GCA_964242315.1 uncultured Flavihumibacter sp. | reverse complement strand
GAACCGTAATTTCCCAAAAAGACATTAATAATACCATAGATTGATTTTAAGAAATAAAAGTTACTTATTTGCCATTGTTACAATTACAATTCTTCCGCCTTCTTCCTTAGAAAGCAGCAGCCTTTTACCATCGGTGAGTTCCACCATAGTGCCTACAGGAATTTCTTTGTCTTCTGTAACATCTTTCAGGGAGGAAAGTTTTTGATTTACTAATACCCATTTATTATTATAAAACGTGAAATAACCAACAGGAACTTTTTGCTCAGCGGTTATTCTTTCGTTCCGGATGATGTTTCTGTCTACATGCCATTGAAACAGATACTGGTTGTGGTACACCATCAGTCTATGATTTTCAGGTTTCCATACTGAAGGTTTAAACTGGTAGTAGAGATCCAGTACAGGTAAAGTGCCCTTGTGAGGCGTTCCGCAAAAGGGGCATTTGGGGGTATTGGTGTTATCAAATACATACCATTGCTGTTCGCATGCAGGATTGCTGCATGGCTGCATCAGATCAGTTGTCTTTAGCAGTGCCTCCTCCCATGCATTGGCGGTTGGCCGGTTTATCGGGTTGTGCAATCCATTTATGAAGGCTTTGTCAAACAACTCTTTCAGGTAAGGACCTGTTATAGTGTAGGGCAGCTTTGTAATATCCGACCAGTACACATCCCATTTAGATACCTGGTTCATTTTAGGCCTGTTGGAATAATCGATAGGATGCTCGATAAACAATGCCTTTTCACCCATGCTCAACAGATCATCTTTTTCCGTGTCCAGATCATGCACCTTACCACCTTTTAACGGATGCCTGCGCAATAAAAACATATAAACCATGCAGGCAAATGCATGAAGGTCTGTTGACCGGTTTGGCAATTTTCTGTCAGGGTCTGTTTTGTTGAGATGCTTGGTAGCTAAAACCTCGGGAGCTATAAAGTCGGCAGTGCCTATAACTTCGGCAGGCCAGATGCCGGGTACCACCAAACTATCCAGATCAATGATGACGGCGGTTTTTGCCACCGGATCTACCAACACATTATTGTAAGACAGATCAGAATGAGACAGGCCCATCTGGTGCAATTTTTTTACGCCTCTTGCGATGTTTACACATATTTGAAAATAGCTGAGCCAGTTACCCAGTTCACTCTGGTCTAAACTTAATGGATACAGCTTGTTCCTGAATTTCGGACCGGTGAACCATTTTCCTTTTTTTTCTTCTCCTTTGATGGTGTCCTGGGTACGGAATCCTTTTTTAAAGAAATAGTTAGGTTTATACAATGGCACGATGATACCTGTGTTGCCATCTGTCTCTATCACATCGGTAGGCCACCTGAAGATTTCTTCTAAATAAAAAGCACCGCTATCGGAATTATTTATTCTGTTAAGATGATCGGAGGTGATTTTTTTTAATCTTTCTTTTTGAATAAAATCCTGCTTTTCTTTAAATATGGCTACTACATATTTTTTGTCGGGACTGAAATATACATTTTTAGCGGTACCGCTTTTGGGTTCACCATCGTCAATATACTGATACGTATTATTATTAAATATTGATTTTACCGTTACTGTTGGCATAAGGCTTTTTTAAAAAACGATCGCTAATGTTCTGTCATCATGATTTCCTGAACTCCAGAAGTCCATCCAGGCAGAAAGCTGTTCTTCTATGTTATTGTTTTCAGCGTTGAACTCCACTTTGGCATTATCTTCATTGATGCCATTGAGATCTTTTAAAAAATCCTGCCATTTTTCAATCCTTTCCAGATTAGCTTCCACTACAAATTTCGGATCGTAAATACCATCGGTCATGAGCATTAAATAAGAAAAATCATCCACTATTTTTAAACGGAAACGTGTGTAGAATTTATCGCTTTTAAATATTTCCGGCATGGTGATGAACCTGGTTCCGCCGCCGAAGTCGCCCACATCTAACCAGTTCATCAGAACAATTTCAGAAACATCTTTATTAAGCAAACCGATCGGGCAATCTCCTACACCAAAGGAAAATATAGCATAACCAAAGTCGTATTTTTTCAGCAAGGTAAATATCAGGGTGGAATGCAAATCCTTTATGGATACTTCTTTTTGACTGGCAAAATCCTCCAGTTTTTTATGGATATGAAAAGCCGCCTTACCTAAAAAATTGTAAACAAAACTGTTTAACCTGCCGGAAGTGTCTTCGCCGGTTTTTTCGTTATGTTCTTTTAATAACAAATCCAGGTCAGCAACCACTTCACCGGTGAGTTGTGTTTCAAAATAATCCACTATTTCGTTACAGGCTATCTTGGAACCTTCTCTTGCAAGCTTTGCGCTTCCGGCGCCGTCTGCAACAGCAACAATGCTCCATCCATTTTGATAATTTTTAAAAGCGAAATCATCATCTCTGAAGGAACCAACATTTGCATGAGAGCGTCCTCTTTTAGATGCAACAACGATATGCTTATCACCTAACTTTTCAAATGTCGTAACGCTGTCTTCTTTCCAGTAAGGATCATTTTTATCACTTTCATTGTTTTTCCATAATGATTTGGGATCAGGATTTATTACCAGTGAAATTACCTTTTCATTTAATTTTGAGTCAGACTCTTCCTGAGCTAAATGAAATTTTAGTTTTATTGTGATATCACCGCTTTGCAAAGGTATACCGCTGATTACCTGGTTACTGTTATCATATTGTAATCCGATTGCTTCCAGGCCTTCCACTTCTGAATATACAATATCTTTCCAGTCCCATGCCGTGAAGTCGAGTGTTGCATTATATGATTTTCCCACGGTACCGTTGGGGATAGTTACAGCATGCTCCATGATATCAGTAATACGATTTTTTAATTCCCATTGTTTCATGAGCAATTTTTGATTTTCAATAATTTGATTAACCGCACTTACAAGCCGGTTATCCACTGCCAGTTCCTCTAATAAGTAATTTCTTTTTGCAGGAATTGAAATTTTTTTATCTGCAAAAAGATCCCGTATATATTTTTTTACTTCATTCATTTGATCCAATTAACCTTGTGTTCGCGTTAAATCAAATCCGCCTTCCCCTCTTCCATAAGTGTTCTGAATGCCACACCACGGACAGGTAGCGGTTTCTTCGTTACCCACACAATGTATTTTACCACAAGTGCACAGGGCAAGACCGAACTGGTTGCCGCAACTCGGGCAAGTAGGGAATCCTAACAATTCATCCGTATGAACCTTAAAAGAACCCGACGATTTATCAGATAATTCAAAATAAGAATTATCTACCTGGAAAGCCCCAACCAAACGATAAGATAAAGTTTGCAGATTGAGATTGGGAATTGCCGACGTATTCACTGACCTTCGATACTTGATTAAATAAGGGCGTTTAGTATTCTGACACTTCCCGGCAAGCACCACAAAATTTGTGTCTACAAGTGGTTCGCTAAATGTTTTCTTTGAGAGGTCTATCTTGGAAATTGTATCCCCATCCATCTTTGACAATTCGAAGCCGGTAGCGTTTTTTTCTATGCTGATGCTGCTGGTTTTAATGGAATCTGTAACCCACTTAAAGAATTGTTTGTAAGATGAAGCATCTGTGTTCTTGAAAAGCAATACATTTTCCGTGAGTTCACTTAATATGTGCAGGTCTGTTTCCGAGCCGAAAGATACAGCTACCATATTTGCAGCACGTTGCCAGTTCTGTTTCCACTCCCGGATAGCGGGTTTTGTATCATCGGTAGGTACGCCGTCTGTAAATAAAAAGATAATCGGCTTCCAGTCTCCTTTTTGTTCGTAAGTAGTTTTTATAATATTATTGCGCAGCTCGTACATTAAATGACCAAGGCCTTTACTTAGTGAAGTACCCCCTCCTATCGGAAATTTAGGCGGGTAAAAATTAATTACTTCCTGTAACGGAATGATGGTTTTAGGTTGTCCTGCAAAAACAATGATACTGATCCATACAGTTTCGAGAGCATAAGGATCTGTTTTGAGAGCCTGGATGATAGTTGCCACCCCTTCTTCTACCTGTTGAATAGGTTCTCCAATCATTGATTCGGAGATGTCGATCAGGAAGTAAACCGGTAAACGTCTCATCTGTTTTGGTTTTTGAGTAATAAGGGTTAGTCGAACTTTTTTTAACCACGGAGGAAAAGCCGAGGTGCCACGGAGGTCCACGGAGGAGCTT
>CAXTDO010000655.1:0-4138 GCA_964242315.1 uncultured Flavihumibacter sp. | reverse complement strand
TTGCATCCCTGGGCAGGGTCGTCTTATTTTAAGGTAGAGGAAGTTCATAAGGATAACTGGACGGCATTTAATGCACCAGCCTACGTTACAGATGAAACTATCAAATGGATTGGGGATAAGATAAAAGCCTATCACAAATAAAATTGCTGAATCTCATTAGTGAATTTTAATTGTAACAGCATACTCATAATAAAAGTATTAAGGTATTAATTTCACTGAACTTCAACAGAAAAACAGCAGGGAGTTAAAATTGAAAAATTGCCCTGGACTGGATTAATGTTTGATTATTAAAGAGCCAAATAAGACTTTCATCTTTTTTGTTATTTGTAAGATCTCATTATTTCATATTCTTCTTTAATTTGAACTTATAATATTTTTTTTAATTCGCTTGCAAGAGTTGAAACTTAATTTTATATTCGAAGGAGAATACTTCAAACCCATCATCTGTACTATTATCAGGCAGCGGTGGGTTTTTTCATGATGGATACAATCAGTTAAATTCTAAAAATGTGACTGAGAGTAGCGAAGCCATGTGGTAACTACTTCAAGAGATTCTCCAATATCTATTTTCTTCTACATTAGTCATTTTGTAATTAATCAACTAGCAATAACGATAAGTGCTGATTGCAGATTTGGCTTAAATTCCTTCCCGGTTAAAAATTCACAATTTTACTTTTCTTAAATTTCTCATTTATTAGTATCCGGAATTGTATTACCTGATTTAAATTTTAAAATATGCCTGTTCAACCTACCTATCCCGGGGTATACATCGAAGAAATACCTAGTGGTGTTCGAACTATTACAGGAGTAGCTACTTCTATCACCGCCTTTGTGGGTCGCGCATTACGCGGACCTGTTAATGAACTCATTACTATTAATAGTTTTGGTGATTACGATCGCAATTTTGGTGGATTGTGGATAGACAGCACCATGAGTTACGCGGTGCGTGACTTTTACCTTAATGGCGGAAGTAAGGCAATTATTCTACGTCTTTCCAAAAATGCCGTGACGGCATCTATTAACCTTGCCGGCTCATCTGGTGGTGTGCTGAAACTTGTGGCTATTAGTCCGGGCGATTGGGGTTCTTCAATAAGTGTTTCTGTAAATCATGATACCGCAGACCCTACAGATCCTACAGCACCTCCGGACGATCATCTGTTTAACCTTATCGTTTATGTTAATGAAGTGAAGGTAGAAGAGTTCCTGCGAGTGACCTTGCAGGATACAGAAATAAAATTCCTGCCACGTTTCTTGGAACAGAGTTCTTCATTTGTAAAAGTTGAAAAAGATGCTTCGGGTAATTGGATAGTACCAGATGCGCGCCTTTCTGAGATAGATAGGACTGATATGACAACCAAGGGTACAAACGGTGATGGGCTTGAGGCAACTGATTACGTCGGCACTTCAACCACTCCCGGAATGTCTTTACTTAACCAGGCCGATCTTTTTAACCTGCTATGTATTCCGCCACCAGAGCGAACAGGCAACACACATGTTAAAGTGTATCAGGCTGCACTTGGCATATGTAAAACAAAGCGAGCCATGCTGATCGTAGATCCGGACTTCAGTTGGGGAATCTCTAATTCGACATCTGTTGCAAACGCGATAACCGGTCTTGGAGCGCTGGGTTTATCAGGAACGGACGCACGCAATGCAGCTTTATATTTTCCCAGGGTTAAACAGGCAGATCCGCTCAGGAACGGTCAGTTAGATATCTTTGTGCCATGCGGCATTATTGCGGGAATTATGGCTAAAACTGATACTGATCGGGGTGTATGGAAAGCGCCGGCCGGTATTGATGCCGCATTAAATGGAATTCAGGGGCTGCAGGTAAATCTTTCTGATGCGCAAAACGGAGATCTGAATCCGCTGGGTATTAACTGCCTTCGTTCTTTTCCCGTTACAGGGCGGGTGGTATGGGGCGCAAGGACACTGCGTGGAGCAGACCAGCTCGCGGATGAATACAAATATATTTCAGTTCGCAGAACTGCATTATTTATAGAAGAAAGCCTTTATCGTGGAACGCAATGGGTAGTGTTTGAGCCAAATGATGAACCGCTATGGGCACAGATCAGGTTAAACGTCGGCGCTTTTATGCACAACATGTTCCGAAAGGGAGCGTTCCAGGGAACCACTCCAAGGCAAGCCTACCTGGTAAAATGCGATAAAGAAACTACTACGCAAAATGATATCAACCTTGGTATTGTTAATATCCTGGTAGGCTTTGCACCGCTCAAGCCTGCAGAATTTGTAATAATAAAACTTCAACAACTTGCTGGAGCAATTGACAACTAAAATATAACATTATGCCTCCGTTTACAGTAAATGCAACACGCTTTGATCCTTACAAAAACTTTAAATTCCGCGTAAAATGGGATGGTCATTATGTGGCCGGTGTTAGCAAAGTGTCAGGCTTGAAGAAAACAACCGAGGTTGTTGAGCATCGCGAAGGCGGTGACCCAAGCACCAGCCATAAATCGCCGGGTAGAACAAAGTATGAAGCCATCACTCTCGAAAGAGGTGTTACCCATGATCTTGAATTTGAGCGTTGGGCCAATAGGGTCTGGAATTTTGGTTCGGGGCTGGGAGCAGAAGTTTCACTCAGTAATTTCAGAAAAGATATTACAATTGAGTTATACAATGAGGCAGGACAATTAGTAATCGCATACAACGTATATCGTTGCTGGGTTTCAGAATACCAGGCTCAGCCAGATCTTGATGCCAATGCCAACGCGGTAGCCATCCAGAACATCAAGCTTGAGAATGAAGGATGGGAACGCGATTACGCAGTTACTGAACCTGCAGAACCCAGCTTTACAGAGCCAGCGTAAGTATTAGCATGCGTCCACTTACTTTAATGGAGCTTCTTGAAATATGGGAGCATGGCATACATCAGTCAGCTATAGTCAGATCGCTGTACCTGCTTTCTGTATCCTGCTCAATTCCCGACCTGTCTGACGTTGCCAGGTTGAGTATCGGTGACCGTGATGCACACCTTCTCCAATTAAGGGAATGGATGTTTGGTTCAATTCTTAATAACGTAACTGATTGCCCAAACTGCCATGAGAAATTAGAATGGCAAACAGGTGTACAAGATCTTCGCCTACAGACAGTAGATACGGATGCACCGGTAAGAATTTTTGAACTCCAACAGGATGGATACAATATCCGTTTCAGGTTGCCAAACAGTGAGGATCTTATTAAGGCAACCACTAATCCGGATTATCGTTCGAACCCGGAGAAACTACTTGGCGACTGCATCCTCAGCATTCAAAGTAATTCAAAGGTTTGCGGCATCGATGAACTTCCGGACAGTATAATCGGGTTAATAAACCATCGGATGGCTGAGGAAGATCCCCAGGCTGATTTAAGAATGGTATTAAGCTGTCCGCAATGTGCTCACGGCTGGGAAGCCCCTTTTAATATCCTTACCTATTTGTGGTCTGAGATTGATACCTGGGCCCGCCACATACTTGAAGAGGTTTATATTCTGGCACGGACATTTAGCTGGTCAGAGCGCGATATACTTAATATGAGTTCGCATCGCCGCCAGTTATATTTAGAAATGATACGATCATGACCAATTTTGCAAGTCACCTTATTTCGCGTCACACGGAATCAAATGTTTCTATAAAACCACGTTTAAAAAGCAGGTTTGAACCGGAAAATTTTGGCAGCCCCGGAACAATGGGCCGGTTTTCGAAACAGGATCCGGCTTATGACAGGGAGGTTTTATCTTCTGAAGAAAAAGTTGGAGAAGCAGGTATTGATAATGAAATGGAAACGAAAATTCATGGTCCGAAATCAGGACCTGCTTTTAATAATGAAGGAAGACGAACCAATGCTATAATCAATAATGATCGTTCATTAAGCTTTCATTTTTATAACGGCGATCAAAAATTTTCAGAACAGTCAAAGCGGCAAGAGATCATTAAACCCCACTCAGTGTCACAACAAAGAGAAGATCGTGTTCGAAATTTCTCGCAGGATGGCACTACGCAAAAACATGGCAAGCCCCAGGACAGTGCAACCATTCTGCCTCGTCAATTATTCACGAATAATTTTTCTACTGAGGATGATGTAATTAAACCGGTGGGGAACTCTGCCGGGCAGTCGATTACCGGACCTGGAGGTAATC
>CAXTDO010000654.1:0-4143 GCA_964242315.1 uncultured Flavihumibacter sp. | reverse complement strand
ATTGTATTTGCATTGCAAACCAATGCAGTGAATATTTACCAGGGAGAAGACCTGGCGACCAGTTTTAACATGCCCGAAAGTTTAACGTATGCATCAATTTGTATTGGTATTGCCGCTGTGATAGATTTTTTAGACGGATTTGTAGCACGCCTGTTCAAGGCCACCAGTGAGTTGGGTAAGCAACTGGACTCTTTAAGTGACGTAGTGAGCTTTGGTGTGGCACCGGCCATGATTTTATACCAGTTCTTAAGATTAAGTTTTATGCAGGAAGAAAATGCGTTTGATATAAATGTACTATGGCTGTTACCTGCATTTATTATTGCAGCCGCAGGAGCTTTCCGTTTGGCAAGGTTTAACATAGACGACTCCCAGTCTTACGGATTCAAAGGTGTTCCCATACCGGCTGCCGGAATGGTGATAGCTTCGTTGCCGCTGATTGCCTATTACAATTATTTTAATGGCGCCGTTAATACATTACTTTTCAATAAATGGTTTTTATACTTTTTAATATTGGTGGTCAGTTATCTTATGATCAGCACGCTGCCGTTGTTATCACTCAAGTTTAAGGATGCCAGCGTAAAGGGCAATATGCCTAAAATAATTTTGGCGGTCATTGCCATTGTTGCAGCGCTATTATTAAAGTGGCTGGCTGTTCCGATAGTATTCATTTGTTATATTGCCCTATCTTTATCGCTTAAAAATAAAGCAACATGACATTTTCAATTCAGGTGAAAGTGATGCCTTTAAAAGAGTTGTTAGATCCTCAGGGCAAGGCTGTAATGGGAGGTCTGGGAACTTTAGGTTTGGATGGCATCCGTGACGTAAGGATTGGAAAAAATATCACATTGGAAGTAGAAGCCAACTCTGCAGAAGAAGCAACAACCATCGCAGAGGAAGCTTCCAAAAAACTGTTGGCAAATCCTGTAATGGAGTATTATGAAATATTGGTGTCAGGTATGGGGTATGAGGTGTGAGTCTGAACCGTTGATGTAAGTGATTAATGATGGACATGATATACATTGAATAGTCCATCCTTTTAATTAATAACAAATTGAACATTGCGCCAGGTAAACATCATATTAATCCCTTAATCACTTCCATCAACGGTTCAGCTATACACCTCATACCCCATACCTCACACCTCATACCTGATCTATGCTCTACCTCGTCCCTTCTCCCATCGGTAACCTCCAGGATATCACCTTCAGGGCGGTAGAGACCTTAAAGAAGGTTGACCTGATATTGGCTGAAGATACACGCACCTCGTCATACCTGCTCAATCACTATCAGATTAATAAACCCATCTCTCCTTATCATCAGCATAATGAACATAAGGTGTTACAGCACCTGGTAGACCAGCTTATGCAAGGCAAAACAATGGCAGTACTCACCGATGCCGGAACACCCGGTATTTCAGATCCCGCATTTTTGCTGGTACGTGAATGTATAAAATGTGGAGTTAAGGTGGAATGCCTTCCCGGCGCTACTGCTTTTGTGCCGGCACTTATAAACAGCGGGTTGCCTATGAACCGCTTTACTTTTGAGGGTTTCATACCCTTAAAAAAAGGCCGGCAAACGTTGTTGAAGCAGCTGGCAACGGAAGAACGTACCATGATATTTTATGAATCGCCCATGCGAT
The DNA here is from genome assembly GCA_964242315.1 of uncultured Flavihumibacter sp. Classification (GTDB taxonomy): domain Bacteria; phylum Bacteroidota; class Bacteroidia; order Chitinophagales; family Chitinophagaceae; genus JADCRZ01. The sequence continues at coordinate 2,504 of CAXTDO010000654.1, read as the reverse complement.
TGGTAAAAACACTCGAAGATTTTATTGCCTATTTTGGTGCCGAACGGCCGTGTAGTGTTAGTCGCGAGCTTACTAAAATATTTGAAGAAAATAAACATGGTTCGTTGCAGGAAGTAGCCGGTTATTTTAAAGAAAAGCCTGTTAAGGGAGAGATCGTTATTGTTGTTGAAGGATTTAGTGGTTGATGTTTGAAGCAGGATTTTCAGGATTAGAAATAATTCACAGAATCTTGTATCGAAATTCTGTGAATAATTTTCAATCCTGAAAATCCTGCTTCAAGAACGGAACCTGATTTAACATTTTCAGAACCATCATTCAAGAAAGTATGCAGTAAGTTTACAGCAAAAGGAATCCATGAAAGCAATACACTTAGCATTACTTATAACCGGCTTGGTAATTACCGGAACCTCATCACATGCACAGCTTAGAAAAGTACCTGCAGCAGTAACCGATGCATTCAAAGCAAAGTACCCCAACTCCAATGCTGTAGAATGGAAGGATAAGCTCAAAGTGTTTCAGGCTAACTTTGAAATGAAAGACGAAGACTACCAGGCAAGATTCAACAGCAAAGGCGAATGGCAGGAAACAGAAAAGAACATAGAGCAGGACAAACTTCCGTCAGCCGTTACTGACGGGTTTTCTAAAAGTAAATTTTCGGAATGGGAAGTTAAGGAAGTGAGTTATATTGAAAAGAAAGATGGCAGTACGCTTTACCGCATCCTTGTTAAAAAAAATGATTTCGAAAAGAAATATTTGTTCTTCAATGAATCCGGCAAACTTGTAAAAGACTCAATTACTATTTAGCGCAGACCCTACAACCAAATCTATAAGGTTTTGAAAACCTTATAGATTTAAAAGCAGCGTCTCCACTCATTTCTTCGTACTTTTATCCGCGCTTAATCATAAACATTAATGAAAAAAATTGTTCTCTGGTTACTGATGGCCATCAGTAGTGTAACTGCATTTTCTCAACCAGACAGGTGGCAGCAACGTGTTAAGTATACGATGGACATTAAGATGGATGTAAACACCAATCGTTTTACAGGTAAACAACAGTTGGAATATACCAATAACTCTCCCGATACTTTAAACAGAATTTTCTACCATTTATACTTTAATGCATTTCAGCCAAACAGTATGATGGATGTAAAAAGCAGGCAACAGGGTAGTGTAGTATTGGGAAAGAACAGTCGCGGACTGGAGGTGGTTGATTGGGATCCAAGGGTTACCGACCGTATTTCAAGATTGGCTCCTGAGGAAATCGGCTATCAGAGAATCGTTTCGCTCACTATGAATGGTGTGGCGCAAACTTTCAATGTGCAGGAAACTATTTTAGAAGTTATCCTTACAACGCCTGTTTTACCCCGGTCGAAAGTAACATTCAACATGGAGTTTGAAGCACAAGTTCCACTGCAGATAAGAAGAAGCGGCAGAGATAATCCTTCTACCGGCGTAAGGTATTCCATGGCACAATGGTATCCGAAATTATGTGAATACGATTACGAAGGCTGGCATCCTACACCTTATGTAGGCAGAGAATTTTATGGCGTATGGGGAGATTATGATGTAACCATTACAATAGATAAAGATTATATGCTGGCAGGAACAGGGTATTTACAAAATCCCGACCAGATAGGTTTCGGTTATGAATCAACAGGAGTAAAAGTGCTGAAGTCAACAGCAGTTCAACTCACTTGGCATTTTATAGCACCGAACGTACACGATTTCATGTGGGCTGCCGACACCCATTACAAACATCTTGTAAGAAAGATTCCCGGAGGTAGTACCATAAATGTTTTTTATAATGCCGATCAAAACCTGTTGAAACAGAAGTATGATACCATGCGGCCCTCCGTGCGTAATCTGTATAATAACAATTTTAAAACTTATGTAAGCAATTGGGATAACAGATGGAACACCCTGGCCGATGCAGCGGTGATGGTATTACCCTATATCGAAAAAAATTTCGGTCCCTATCCTTACAAGCAATATTCGTTTATTCATGGAGGTGACGGCGGAATGGAATATCCGATGTCTACTCTTTTAAGCGTGCCAAGCGTTACCGCTGCTTTTCATGAATGGATGCATAGCTGGTACCAGGGTATGTTAGCAAGCAACGAAGGTGAATATCCCTGGATGGACGAAGGGTTTGCGCAGTATTCAGAATACGTGCTGAAAGAATATTATAAACAGCAAAGCAATCCGCTTACTGCTGAAACGCTACCAGGCAGCCAGGTTCCCGGCATTAAAATTTTTGATTCGATAGGCTATAACGCTCATGAAGAAGGATATCAAGACTATTTCGATCTGGTTAAAAGTGGTTTTGAAGAACCCTTAACCACACACGCAGATCATTACAATACCAACTATGCATCTGCCAATGGCGCTTACATGAAAGGAGAAGTTTTCTTAGAGCAACTGGGTTATATAACAGGCAGGCAGGTCAGAGATAAGATTCTTCTGGAATATTACCGTCTGTGGGGCTTGAAACATCCAAATACAAA